>JBPCUI010000025.1:0-9379 GCA_051011235.1 Flavobacteriaceae bacterium | reverse complement strand
AAAATTCCGGCCACCAGTATGAACTTGAAGTTCCACTTTTCAAACTGAATCAGTTTGAAGCAGAAAAAGAACAAGGCAGCAGACAAGAGGATCAAACGTGTAAAATCACTTTGTTCCAGCTGATAGGCGAACACATAATAAAAGAAGATGCTCGAGATCACTATCAGCATTGGAAATTTGTGCAATTTCCAATAGGATGCGATTTGGTTAAACATTTAAGCCCGGTTTGTAGTATTGCGAAGAACCGAAAAATTTGAAAATCAAGCAATCAAAATCCGCTCAACTTGAAAGCCGAGGCATCCAGAGGACGCCCGTAACAGAAATTATTTCCGGAAAGTTGAAGCGATAGAACTACGCTTTTGCAATCAGGGACTTGAAGAAAACAAATCCGAAACCCAGAAATAGCATAAGGTGAAACGGAAATAACCCGAAATCATTTAGTGGAATAGCGCTGTACATACCAAAAAGGAAATAAACCATCAACCCAAATTCAATGACCATATTCGGAGATAGTTTTTTAGCCAGGTATTTATTGCCCTTCCAGCTGTCGGTAAGGTTGTTTATGTTGAATTTAGGGGTACGCACAAATTCACTTCGTTTTCCCATATGACCTTCCAGTACTGCAACGGAATTGTGTAGTGAAAAACCAAGCGCTACAGAGAAAAAGGTAAAAAACAATTTTATGTAGTCTACAAAATTATCAAAACCGCTTCCCTGTATACTTTTATAGGTAAACCAGTAACAGATAAACAATATAATCGTACTGACAATAAAGAAGCTGGTTACTTCATAAACCCACGCCATATGGCCAAAAGTATTCTTTATATACAGCATTGGGATACTCAGAACTGCAACGATAAAGACACAGAGAAACATCGAACTGTTGAGCAGGTGCATCACTCCATGAAACTTGGTTTTAAATGAGATATTTTTGGCAGAAATAACACTCCAAACAGATTTTCTGAAATTCTCCGCACCACCTTTGTTCCATCTGAATTGCTGGGAGCGCGCCGCACTGATAACGACAGGGAGTTCTGCCGGAGTTTCAACATCTTCCAGGTATTTAAACTTCCAGTTTTTTAATTGGGCGCGGTAGCTCAGGTCCAGATCTTCCGTAAGCGTGTCTCCTTCCCAGTTGCCGGCGTCAAGGATGCATTCTTTTCTCCAGATACCTGCCGTGCCATTGAAATTGATAAAATGTCCTTTTGCATTTCTGCCGGCTTGCTCTAATGTAAAGTGGGCGTCCAGCGCAAATGCCTGGATTCTTGTGAGCGTAGAATACTCTCGATTAATGTGGCCCCAACGAGTCTGCACCACACCAACTTCTTCATCCTTAAAGTAAAGCACAGTTTTCTTGAGCCAGTCGCTGTCTGGCAGAAAATCGGCATCAAAGATCGCGATAAAATCACCCTTTGCCACTTTCAGACCTTCCTTCAAAGCTCCGGCTTTAAACCCTTCGCGATTAGTCCGTTTAATATGTTTAATGTCCAGGCCAGTAGATTGGAGAGCTTTAATACGCAAGGCAGTATCCTCAATCGAATCGTCCGTTGAATCGTCCAGTACCTGAATTTCCAGTTTGCTCTTTGGATATTCAATTTTGGCAATATTTTCCAGAAGCCGCTCCATCACATATTCCTCATTATAAATTGGGAGTTGAATGGTAACGGTTGGAATTTCTTTTGGGTCGAGAAGATTAAATTTAGGAGCTACTTCATTTCTTTTTTTCTGAGTCAAATAGTTGACCAACAAGTTAAGCTGGGCCAAACTATAGAAGAAAATCAGCACAAGTGAGATGCTGTAGATTGCAATGATAATGTAAGAAATGGTTAGTGACATATTAGCTGAAACTGTGTTTAAATATCCAACTCAAAATTTTTATGCCTGCAAATATAGTACCTTTTACGGTACCAGACACTTTGGATACTCCTATTCTTTTTTTATAACGCACTGGTACTTCGATATATGACAAGTTGTTCCTAAGCGCTTTAAGCTGCATTTCCACTGTCCACCCGTAGGTCTTGTCTTCCATTCCCAACGACAATAATTTATCGTATTTGATTGCTCTGAAGGGGCCTAAATCTGTAAATCTGGCACCAAACAATATTTTCATCAAACCAGTTGCCAGTTTATTTCCGAAAACCTGTTGCGGGGTCATTGAACCCGGCTCACGTAAATCTTTTGATCTGGCACCGATCACCAAATCGATATCTTTTTCAAGGATCGGCTTTACCAGCTGGTTTAGTTCTTCTGGAAAATCGGAATAATCTCCGTCGATAAATACGATAATATCAGTGCTTTTGGATTGTTTGCCTATGTAATCAATGCCACAAAGGCATGCATAACCGTAACCTTTTCTTTGTTCAGTTAAGACCGTAGCTCCTGCGTTACTGGCATTCTCAACGGTATTATCAGTAGAATTATTGCTCACAACAATAATCTCAGAAACCGAAGCGGGAATCTCATTTATGACCTTGGCAATGGAATCCTGCTCGTTAAAAGCCGGAATAATGACCCTGATTTCTGGCATTACTTAAAATCGGAAAGTTTGTTGTCTTGTACTAAAGTCGCCAAAATTAAACTAATAGTTTGTTTTTGTGCCTATGTGGTACACATTTACCCTAGCTGGTTTAGCACTACTTTTTATGAGTTCTTATTCACTAAAGTCATAAGATCGACGTCATTACCCAGAAGGACCTGATTGCTGTCAATTCTACCTTTGGCCGGACCATTTTCCAATTTGAGCACTCCTCTTGGACACACCGCCGAACAAATCCCACAACCCACACAACTGGAACGTACAACATTTTCTCCTTTCTGTGCATAGGCCCTTACATCGATCCCCATTTCACAATAAGTTGAACAGTTCCCACAAGAAATACACTGACCACCATTCGTGGTGATCCTGAACCTGGAGAACAATCGCTGCTGGAAACCGAGGATGGCAGCCATCGGGCACCCGAAACGGCACCAGACCCGATTACCGAATATTGGGTAAAAACCTGTGCCGATTACCCCTGAAAAAATACTGCCTATCAGGAATCCGTACGATTTCCTCAGGGTTTCACTTTTAAAAAGGAAAATCTGACCGTCCCCGCTTAAATAATGGAGACCGATCAGGCCAATTATAATCACAAAATATCCAATAGCGCCGTATTGTGCATCCTTTTTTAGTTGAGCTCGCTTAAAGATCATTACCCAGGCAAATACCAGTGTCAGCAAAACGGTAACCCCAGTCAAAAACGTACTTTTCGTAAGCCAGTACTTGGAAGTGTCATTTCCGAGATAGGAATATATCACAGCCGTAGTCATTAGGGTAACAAATACTACGACGCTATGTACCACCCAGCGTTCCACCTTCCAGGCCGAAAGTTTTTTGTCGCTCAAATGCCTGAACGGATCTCCTGCGGTCTCGGCCAGACCTCCACAGCCGCAAACCCAGGAACAGTACCATCGTTTTCCGTATTTATAGGTAAGGATGGGGCTTATCACGAAAACTGAAAGAACCCCGAATATCAGCATAGCCATGCCTACATCGCCCGCGTCTATAAAACCGTTAATGCGATAGCGCTCAAAGTTATAATAATTGAGAGGCCACATATTTTTAAGATCGTAATAGGGTATTTTCCCATTTAAACGAGCCATTATCTCGGGAATGATAAATGCAAAGGCCGTCTGGAAGAACATAACGCTAATGGTTCTTATTATTTCATATCGGTTATGGCGGTACTTCCAAATGAATTTGATACCAAAGGCCAGTATGGCAACGGTATAAAGTGTACCATATACAAACCATTGGCTGGCCGGATTTCCACTCATTATCCTGCTCAGAGGATCAAAAAGGGCAATGATGCCTTTGCTGGTCCCATCTCTAACTAATCCAAGATATTCAGGGTAGAAGTATAAAACAATGTAAAATCCGGTGAGCACGATCCCGCTCACCCAACCCCACAGGCCTTGAGAGGACACAGATTTAAACCATGTGCCATCGTTTTTTATTCCCTTGTGTTTATGGAGATATGCTTCCCGGCTGAACCAGTAAACTCCTGCAAATACAGAAAGTAAAGAAACGGTAAGCCAGATACCTTTGTTGGGAAAATTGACGTTGAATCCGGCCAGAAGCATTATAAAAAGGCCGGTAAGACCTAGCAATGTGGCAAGTTTTTGCCCTTTGGAAAGTGCTTTTGGAGGTTGCCCGGTAAGAGCCATACTTTTATCTATTGTACTCATGGTCTTTGGATTCTCTTTTTTTGGGATTTAGCTTATTTTTAATTTGAGTGATACTGTGTTAAAATCATGAGGCGAAAATTCTTCTCAGACTTTTTTTTCTGGGTTTAATTTGTTTGCCAAACGTTGCATTGTAAACTTCAGTGATATCTTTTTCGTAATGGCGATAGAACTCCGGATCAAAATTGGCATCGATCAGATATTCAATTACGTAGTCCACATCCCGTCCCTCCGTTAGCCACTTGTCGAAAATTTCATGACGCATACGGATTCCAAAAGTATTGATGCCCAAAAATAAGTTTGACTCATTGTGGAAGGAAATCGTCAGGCAGATTTTCTCACTGGCATGTCGCCAGTGAAAATGTTGTTCGTATTCCTTTTTACCGCGGGTGTTGAAAACCCAACCGTAAGTCTGGTATTCTATGTCCAGGAATTTAGCCGAATTAAACCAGTGACCAGGTTTATATTCGGTCCTGTTCTCACAAATAGTTTGTGCCAGCGCCTCTCCCATCATCCGGCCGGTATACCACACGGCTTCCACTGGCCTTCGATTTCCTATCGGGTCTCTTTGCTCTGCACAATCGCCAATGGCGTATATGTCTGGGACATTTGTTTCCAGAAACCGATTTACTTTCACTCCTCTTCCCAGTTCGATACCAGATTCCTCCAGAAAGCTTACGTTGGGTGAAACACCAGGTGTAAGTCCTACGAGATTACACTCGATAGTCTCTCCTTTGTCTGTAGTTACCGCCCGGACACGGCCTTTATCATCGGGGAGAATTTCGACCAGGTTAGTTGACAGCCTTAGGTCTATATGGTGCTCTAAAATATGTTCATTCAGCATTTTTGCTTCACCTTCGGGAAGCACAACGTCCCAAAAATTCTCCTCTCTTACCAAAAATGTTACAGGGATTTGGCGGCTCCGAAGCATTTCGGCCAGTTCAATGCCAATTAAGCCACCGCCCACTATTACGGCTCTATTGCAAACGTCTTTATTTGGGGCATTAACTTCGAGCAAGTCGAGATCCTGTTTAGAGTAAAGTCCCTGCACGCCGTTTAGATCCTGACCCGGCCAACCAAATTTATTGGGTTTGGAGCCTGTTGCAATAATAAGTTTATCGTATTGGAAGACTCGTGAATTACCTATTTCCAGTTCTTTCTTTTCAATGTTTACAGCGGTCACATAACCGCTGTACAGTTCTATTCTGTTCTTCTCCCAAAACCAATCTTCATAAGGTTTTATATGATCGAATTGCATATGCCCCATATAGACATACATAAGTGCTGTACGTGAAAAAAAGTAATCCGTCTCAGCAGAAATGATCAGGATTCTTTTATCGGACATTTTACGTATATGCCTTGCCGCCGTGACCCCGGCAATACCATTCCCTATGATTACAATATTTTCCATGGATTTGTAGTAGATGATGAAATTTATGTCGTAATTAAATATAAGAACTTAAACAACAGTTATAACTTAGTAGAGATTTTATTACATTTTCCAGACAGATATTTTGTCATGAAACGAACATTCCTCATTTTGGTTTGCTTGCTGCAGTTTGCTTGTAAGAGCCAATACAGTGGCAAAATTAAAGGCGTAAGCTTTGTCGGGTCAAGGGAGAGGGTGACCCAGGAACAAGTAAATGCGGTGGTAGATCTGAATGCCGATCATGCCGCCATAATGCCATTCGGATTTATCAGGAACTTGAATACTCCGGAAATAATATTTAATACAGATAGGCAGTGGTTCGGGGAAACTACGAACGGAGCAAAACAGTACATCAGGGAACTGAGGAATAGTGGCCTCAAGATAATGCTCAAACCGCAGATCTGGATTTGGAGAGGAGAGTTCACCGGCGATCTGGCAATGAAATCAGAAGAAGACTGGAAAATATTGGAGCATTCCTACCAAGAGTTTATTCTGACATATGTTGCCTTAGCCAATGAATTAAAAGCCGAGATATTCTGTATTGGCACAGAACTGGATGAATTCGTTCAGCAAAGACCGGCCTTTTGGAAGGAACTTATCGGCAAAATAAAGAAACAGTATAATGGGAAGTTAACTTATGCTGCCAATTGGGATGAGTATCCAAGGGTCTATTTTTGGCCATTGTTAGACTATATCGGAATCGATGCATATTTTCCACTGTCTGATGAGAAGACACCTACCATAGCTCAATTAAAAGAGGGTTGGCAGCCCTGGAAGGAAAAAATATTATCGATGGCGAGTAGTTTGGAGAAGCCTGTTCTATTTACCGAATTTGGTTATCGGAGTATGGATTATACCGCTAAAAAACCCTGGTTGGTAGACAGGGCCGATCAAAATATAAACCTGGCAGGTCAGGCAAATGCCAAAACCGCCTTATTTGAAGTATTTTGGAATGAAGATTGGTTTGCGGGAGGTTTCGTATGGAAATGGTTTATACATCACAATGAAGTAGGCGGCAGCAATGATAATCGATTTACACCACAGAACAAACCAGCTGAAGAAGTCATCAAATTATTTTATCATTCTTATTAACAATTAGTCCCCCAATATATTTAATAATTATTGATCAGGCTCGCTTGATCTTAATATCAATTTTGTCCATATTTGTAAAAACAGCTTTTAGTCTTGCTTCGCAATAATTTGTTTTCAATACTTCTCTTCTTCCTGTACCCGGTTCTCAATCTGGCTGCTCAGGATTCGATTCAGATTGTAAAAGCGGAAAAAGGTGATGGCATATACTCCATCCTCAGAAAACAAGGCCTGAATCCTGTGGAATATTTCGATGATTTTGTAAAACTAAATCAAGACAGTATTAAGAATGGAAGCCAGTTGGTTGTAGGTCGAGCATATAAAATTCCTCATGCTCCGGATTCCACACCAAAAATGGGAACCGAGGTGAGTCTGGGTACGGGTACAAAGTATCCGATTTTTGGTGGAGATCAGGCCTTTGTGGCACCTAAGAGCAAAAGACTCGAAGAAACAGTTTATTATCTTATTTCTGGTCATGGAGGCCCGGACCCGGGAGCTATGGAGAATTATAATGGTACTACCATAGCCGAAGATGAATACGCCTATGATGTGACTTTGCGACTTGCTAAAGAATTATTGGCCCATGGAGCCAAGGTATACGTTATTGTCAGGGATAAGAATGACGGCATCAGGGACGACCGGGCGCTGGAATTAGATAATGATGAGGTGGTATACCCGGATAAGGAAATACCGCTAAATCAACGGAAGCGTCTGGAGCAAAGGGTAGAAGCGGTTAACGATCTCTATCTAAAAAATACGGATAGATACCAGCGCTTAATTGTAACACATGTCGATAGCAGAAGCAAAAGTGAAAATATTGATGTTTTCTTTTACTATCACGAAAAAAGTAAAAACGGTAAAAAACTTGCTGAGAGTATTCATACCACCTTTCAAAAGAAATACAAGAAATTTCAGCCCTATCGGGATTATTCAGGGACTTTTACGGATCGAAGTAATCTCTATATGGTAAAGAACACTTTACCTCCTATGGCGTATATTGAGATTGGCAATATTAAAAATGGCAAGGACAAGAGACGCATCCTGGATCCGGATAACCGGCAAGCCCTGGCCAAATGGATTTCCGAAGGTATCTTACTGGACTACGAGGGTCAATAACGATCAGATTAGCCTATTGTGATTTTTGATATTTAATGGCCTCAAAAATTAATCCCACCAGATTCCTAAGTGGCGATATGTCGGCTATAATATTTGTGAAGTTTTTGTGGTCCGGCGCCAAACATGCGTTTTATGTGAATAACGCTAAAATGATATTGTAGTCTCAGGGTCCCATTGTGTTTGTATTTCCTGGCCGAAGTGATCACTACCTGGGGGAGGATTTTAAATCCGCCTAATTTGTAAATCCTGCTGATGAATTCAGTGTCTTCATACACCTGGTAATTTTCGTCAAAACCACCGGATCGACCAAAAAGTTCTCTGGTGATGAAGAGAGATTGGTCACCACCGCGACACAGTCTGTGATTTACCCTTGTGAACCAGGCAAAGAAATTGAGAAACTTGCTGTTATTATCGAAGCGCATTTGGAAACAACCAGCGGCATCTCCCGCCTTTACGGCTTCTAATATTGCTGTTTCAAAATTAACCGGAGGGAATGTGTCAACATGAAGGAAATACAAAATTTCACCTGTAGCTTTTTGTGCACCATAATTCATTTGAGATGCACGGCCCCGTTTTGACCGGTGTACTTTTACCCCGCTTTGCTCTGCCAGATCAACAGTTCGATCGGTGCTACCCCCATCTACCACAATGATCTCTAATGTGCGTTCAGTACAAGCTTTTTTCAAATGAAACAGGAGGGTAGAAACGTATTCCTCTTCATTCAGAACAGGAATAATGATACTTAGCTTTTTTGAATTCTTACTTTGCTTCATTCAGACTCCAGTCGTATTTAATATATCGGACCTTAGTGGCGGCGTCAATGTCAATTTTACTGTATTGATTGACGTAATCCACAAGGCTGCCATTTTTAGTAAAATCGCTTTTGTACCACTTAAAAATTTGAGAGATCTCTGCGCCGGATTTACTGATCCTATTTCTTTTGGCATCATTCACAAATTCGCTGGTTGCGGCATCTAATTGTTCTTCCAGCCTATCCCTGCTATAAGCCCTATTGCTGAGCTTTGGACAAGAATAGGAGGCGCAATTTATAGCGAAATGTATTCTGGGCTCGTTTAACTTTCTCAGGATCTTGTGTTCAATTGCACCAAGGGACAGCACTTTTTCACCCACCTTTATCCACTTTCTATCCCAGGGACTTTTAATGTCCTTTATGCTGCCCGTCGGATAATTGTCCAGAATAAGCTTTACTGTGGCGGCGTTGTATAGATTTATATAGTAAACTAATTTTTCTTCCTTCGAATCCTCATCTACAACAGCATTTTGAGCGAGGTAAGCCAGGTATTGGTCCAACTCGGATTCTTCCTTCTTAAACCCAAGGTAGTCCACATTCCCTTCGTCGTCCACATACTTTTGAAGCAAAGCATCCCAACTTTCGTGTGATTTTATTTCCTGGGGATCACAATTGGATTTTCTGTGCCAGTCTCCAAAACAATCCATGATTCCTGCGGGCTGCAGTACAATCATTAGTATAAGACTCAAGGAATACATCATAGCCGAAAT
>JBPCUI010000024.1:0-10294 GCA_051011235.1 Flavobacteriaceae bacterium | reverse complement strand
GGATGGGAGTCGAATGCTGACGCTTTGGTCAGCATACTGACTTCCTGTAGGAACGTCAGTGCCCATATGCCTTGGAATAGAGGCCTAAATAGGATTTTGACGCATGCTACAAAAGAAAATCCCTTTGCTGTAAAAAACAAAGGGATAAAAGTACCCAGGATGGGAGTCGAATGCTGACGCTTTGGTCAGCATACTGACTTCCTGTAGGAACGTCAGTGCCCAAACGCCTTATAACAAAGGACTAAATACAAAATGAGATATGCTACAAAAGAAAATCCCTTTGCTGCAATAACAAAGGGATAAAAGTGCCCAGGATGGGAGTCGAATGCTGACGCTATGTCAGCATACTGATTTCCTGCAGGAACATCAGTGCCCATACGCTTTGTAACGAAGGCCTAAATACAGAATGAGACATGCTACAAAAGAAAATCCCTTTGCTGTAAAAACAAAGGGATGAAAGTGCCCAGGATGGGAGTCGAACCCATACGCCCAAAAGGACACATGGCCCTCAACCATGCCTGTCTACCAGTTCCAGCACCTGGGCGTCCTTGATTTTTGGAAGCACAAATATAGGGAAGTATTTCTATTTAAAATGTGCTTATGAAATGTAAAGGTCTATGACTTGATCAGAGCGGTAAGTTCCTCGCTGTCAAGGACGTACCCGGTAATTCTAAACACTTCTTTACGGTTGGCCCTGAATTCCTTCACAAACTCAAAAATCTTCATTTCCATCTCCTCGTGATGTTCCAGTATATTCTGCCATCTTACGGATTCGGGATTCTTCACAAATGCTGCGAAGTTGTGCCTGTGTTCTTGGACCTTTTCAATTAGCTTCCTGCAACGGTTTTGAAGATCGTTAATCTGCTGCATAATTTCCTTAACTATCTCCAGGTTTTCACTCTTGGTGATCCAGATAAAATATTTATCTACCAAATGATGCAAAAAAAGAAGATCGTCTTTGTAAAACTCCAGATCGGATTGCCAATGTTCGGTAAGTACGAAAAGCTTCTGCCATTGATCGCTGGCAACGCCAGATTCGATGTTCTTATCTAATGATTTCATATGTCAAATTTTTTATAATACCTAAAATTACTTTTACTGAAGATGAATAAATATGATATAAATCATGAGGTATATTTCCTTTGTTTCGCCTCCATGAGCCATTCGCAATTGCAGCAAGTAAAGCAATTTTAAAGATTCTTTTCCTTCAACACTTTTCCATCTTCCATTACAATGATCCGATCCGTACGCCTGGCGAAATCCTTGTCGTGGGTCACTATCAATAGTGAGAGGCCTTCTTCTTCTTTGAGTTGTTTAAAAATTTGAAATACATTCTCGGAATTGTAACTGTCCAGATTCCCGGTCGGTTCATCACCCATCAATATATCTGGTTTGTTGATAAGAGCCCTGGCAATGGCAACTCTTTGTTTCTCCCCTCCTGAAATCCTGGAAGCTCTTTTTTTAGCCAGATGTTCAATGCCCAGCATCCCAAGATTTTTTTTGGCATCCGCTTCGATTTCTATCCGGGTTTTTGCAGCTAATTTCTGCGCAGGAAGCATTACATTTTCCAGGACCGAGAATTCGGACAACAAATAGTGAAATTGAAATACAAAGCCGATATGTTTGTTGCGTATCTGTGAAAGCTCCTGCTGAGATCTTCCGGTCACGAGTTCTTCGTTTAAATGAAGCCTTCCTTCATATTCCGTATCCAGGGTTGAGAGTATATAGAGCAAGGTAGACTTACCACAACCAGACTTGCCCATAATGCTGACAAATTCTCCCACATCGACGTGGAAACTGATATCCCGAAGTACATGAAAGTCTACGGGTTTTCTAAAATGTTTGTCGATATGTTCTGCCTCCAGTACAATTGCCATTGCTTACAGTTAAGTCCCCCGAATTATTTTAACCGGGTCTATTTTCTTGGCCTTACTCGCTGGAAGATATCCTGCAATAAAAGTAGAGATCAGTGCGAAAACAATACCGATTATGTAGTAAACCAGTTTATAATTGACGGGGAATGTAGTGATTGTAGGCAGGGCTTCGGTTTCGAAGGGTACCCTGTCTATTACCCGGGAAAGCAATAGCCCGATAACAAGCCCCATAACACCTCCTATTATGCCTATAATCATGGCCTGGCTCATAAAGATCATCTGAACGTCCTTACCCGAAAAACCTGTGGCCTTCAGGATTGCTATGTCCTTCATCTTTTCATAGATCAGCATGTTGAGAATATTGTATATCCCAAAACCAGCCACTATCAATAGCGTTACAGATACAGCATAAGTAATCATATTCCGGATATTGGACCCTGTTTCAAATTGGGCGTTGGCCGCTTTAATGTCAGTCGCTTTTACCTTAAACTGCTTCTGCAACTGTTTGGCCATAGGCACGGCTTCCTCCAGATCAAAAAGTTTAATATTGATATCGGTGATATAATTTTCTGCCTCTCCTAATATGCGTTGAACGGTTTTAAGGTTGGCGTAACTTTGAATATTGTCTATATCTGCAATTCCACTCTGATAAATACCCACGATCTTCAAAGGAAAAATATCTCCTTTCACGGTACTTATTTGAACCCGGTCTCCAATTGAAAGAGACATTTTATCCGCCAGCCCGGAGCCTAATAAAATGCCATTATCGGTATTCATCAAGGCCTCCGAACTGCCGGCTACGATATAGTCCTGGAAGCTGGATAGTCTCACTTCTTCCATCACATCAATTCCGATAAGATTACCACCGAGTTCAATGGATCCGGATAAGTAAAATATCTGGGCCCTTAGTTGAGGAGTTGCGCCTTTAACATTGTCTTTTTGCCTTAGAAAATTCAGGATCGGCAAGGCGTTGTGAATTTTAGTCTGACTCTTCTTTGGTTTGATCGAGTGAACAATATTTACAGCGTCTTCGAACTCTTTGTAAAGCGCAACCGGTTGATCATCGGATGGTTCTATCTCGTTGTAAAGATGAATATGCGGGGTTTGATTCAGGATCAGATCATCGAGCATTTTGTTTAGCCCGGTCATAAAGCTAACCAGGGTAATATATGCACCGATTCCGAAGGTTACACCTAAAGAAGCCGTAACAGTCGATTTCATCTTGGTGAGGAGATGAGTCCGCGCAATATGAAGAATTACCTTCCAGTTAGTCATTATTCCGGTTTTAGGATATAGGTTTCTTTATCCAGCCCGGAAAGAACTTCCACTAATTCCAGGTTTTGAAGTCCCAGATCCAATTGGATCAATCCATCTTCGGTTCTTACCTTGTTGTTATCAATTAAATACACTCGGGGAATAGTCAGTGCATTTTCTTTTATACCGACAACAATATTACCCTCACCTGCCAGGCCCGGGTACAGCACCTCCGGTGGTGCCTTAAATATGGCTTCTACCTTAAATGTCTGTGATCTTTGGTCCTTTCTGGGGTAGATCTTGCTCACTTCGGCTTCGAACACCTCGCTGTTATAGGCATCGAGAGTAATAAGCACATGCTGTCCTAATTTGATCTTGACGATATCCACCTCATCCACCAGCATATCTACGATAAAGTCATTTGAACTACCTATTGCCGCCAGGGGTTCGAGCGTGCTTACAGACTCGCCGTGATTTTTATACAAAGCGTAAACCGTTCCGTTAATCTTACTTTCCACTGTAAAATCACCGGTGGTGATCTGGGCCGTTTTATAATTATTTTCGGCCTGTATGACTTTGGTTCTCAGCTCGTTTTTAGTTCTGGCAAAATTGCTCAGCAGCAAGGACAAATTGTTGACCGAAAGTTCGTATGCCAATTTCCGAGTGTCGTACTCTACATGTGAGCCTATGTTTTGATCCCAAAGATTTTTTTGCCTGAAATAGTTCACAGAATCATTCTGTACGTTCAGACGGGCAGACCGGATCTCGTCTTCCAAAGTCCGGATTACGGCATTGTTCCCGCTGTAATTATCAATAGCCAAATCGAGGTTTAGCCTTGCATTTTCCACATTAAGCTGAGGAGCGTTGTTGATGATCTGGACCACAGGAGTTCCTTTATTTACCGGATCCCCTTCTTCCAATAGATTCCGATCCAGGATACCCGATACTGCCGCATACACCTGGTAAAGACTGTCTGGTTGTACAGTTAATGAGGAGTATACTGATTCTGAAATTGTGGTCTGCGTGGCCTTAATTCTATCCTCCTTGTCGCTGCAGGAAACGGAACAGCCCACAAGGGCTAAAAGGACTATACCTTGAAAAAAAGTTTTTATTGACATTGATTTATTCTTTCAGTAAAGTAATATTCCAGGCTAATCAGCTGTTGAATACTGCAAATCTCATTCCCTGGATAATACCCGGGTGCCGCCCTAAACTACCATCTGATTACGTGTGAAATTAAATCGCGGGAGCTTATTAAATTATGACTTAAATCATCTTTCAGGTCTTGACACTCCATTGGGTAAGAGATTTAAGCAGATAATATAAAAAACACTCTCCTAGAATATAAGCATAAAATTACGCGTTTGCAGCTAATTCCTGTGTATAGACCTGGTTTATCAATGGTTTGGCAGCCTTAAACTTTTCACAGTTGTAAACCCTGCGGAACAATAGTCGCGGTATACAATTGTTCATCTGACAAGAGGTCTGAACAAGCAGGTGGGTCTAATTTTGATTTCAAAATAAATTTTACTCAAATCAATTTGATTGGGAATGATAAAAGTCATAGTTTAATGTCGCATTCAACTCGAAATTTATACATAGCTTAATTCCTTTTTATATGACCATTAATTTCCAATACATTCAGATGCCTACCAGTGAGGCGATGAATCAGTTAATGACCAATAAATTAAACAAACTTGGTAAAAAATTCGATTTTATTATCAGGGCCGAAGTATTCTTTAAACTAGAGAATGATCCCTCCGGCAAAGGTAAAATATGTGAGATTCGCCTGAGCGTACCTGGGCCCAGGATCTTTGCGAAATCCAATCAGGACGACTTCGAAAAAGCCGCGGCGAATACCATAAAAGAGCTGGAAACCCAATTGCAGAAACGCAAGGACATCTTTAAAAAACATTGATTTAGTAATTTTTCCTATCATGAAACGTATTCTCGTACCTGTAGATTTTTCTGAACACGCGGGTTATGCGCTCGAGGTAGCCGCTATATTAGCCGGAAACTACCAGTCAGAAATTATTGTTCTCCACATGCTTGGGCTTTCCGAAGCATACCTGACCAAAGATGAGTCCCAGGAGGCCGCCGAGGCTCATTACTATATGAAGCTTGCCAAGGTCAGATTCAATAAATTCCTGGATAAACCTTATCTCAAGGGTTTGCGCGTAATGGAAATGGTACAGAATTACAAGATATTTAGTGAAGTTAATGTTGTGGCCAAAGAACACAAGGCAGATCTTATCGTGATGGGCTCTCACGGCACTGGAGGTCTGAGTGAATTATTTGTAGGTTCTAATACCGAAAAAGTGGTCCGAACATCAGATATTCCGGTATTGGTGGTGAAAGCTCAACGCCCTCAGTTTAATCCCGGAAAAGTCATTTTTGCCACTGACTTTAGCCTGGAGAGTATTAGCGCGTACAAAAGCATAAGAAAGTTGTTATCTATCTGGGAATCAAAAATATACATGGTGTATGTAAACTTACCGAATGAAAAATTCAAGAGTTCGCAGGAGAAAGAAGATACCGCCCGTCTGTTTTTTGAAACAGCTCATGGAGGAGATGTGCCCAAAGACGTAGAGATTAAATATGTCTCCGATTATTCCATCCAGGGTGGATTATACCATGTGGCAAATGAAGTTCAGGCTGATGTGATCGCGCTCCCCACACATGGCCGCAGTGGTCTTTTGCATCTTTTTAAGGGCAGCGTTGGAGAAGATCTGGCAAATCATGCCAAAATTCCGGTACTCAGTTGCAAAATGTAAATTAATCGGACTTGAAGAGTAAATTTGTTCTGGCAATAAGTACTAGTTCAGATTTGTTTTGTTTGGCATAGGAAGAACCAATTTCCTTGACTTTTGAAAGGATCAGGTCTTTTTGCTCATCGGTGAATTCATCTCGATGTTGTTCGAAGTAGTCTTTAAACTTTCCAAAATATGCCCAACTGTCTAATCCTTCATCCACAATTGTACTAAGCACATCTTCTATATAAAACGAAGCCGTATATATCGTTGTATGATATGTATTTCTTAAGTATTGGTTATAAGCATTCAATCCATCTTTCAAATTAAGCATTTCTGAGGGGTGCAACTTGCCGTCACATATCGCTATAGCGTAAAACAAGCGCCCTACCTGGCAGAAATGGTCATTAATAGATAACACTTTAACTCTGTTTATTACACATAAATTTTATTTCATTCCAAGCTTCCATCCCATTTATCGTAGGGTGTTTTACCTTTTGTGTTTCCATTAAATGCCTTGTTGAGGACTTTTTTAATTGGATAACCTATTCTTTCGAGTTCCCTTTTTACCTTGTGATAGTCACGGGGATCCTGGAAAAAGAAACATATCAGCTGTTTCCTGATATCTATATCCTTAATCTGTATTTCCATTACACGACCAAGGTTGCGTTCAATCCTTCGTTTTCCATGCTCGGAGCAAAGATTATCGAGTTGCACCAGCGCCTTCATAGTACTCCTTATTTTTGGATTAATTGAAACATAGATGATTCATGTAATTTGTAAAATGACATTAATCATGTTTCTGCCCAATGCTTTTCGCTTCATTTGTTAGAGAATTCTGTCATTTAGATAAAACAGTCTTAAACGCCTAACTATCAATCACAATTCTGCACAAGACTTTTTGGCAAGATTGAGATTATGACCACAAACTAATTTCGGTACCTACCAATATTTTTTTGGTGTACTGAAATATTCGGTCGCTACTGTTATTTGAGAAGTCGATCGCCGTAAATTTGAAATATGCGGGTATTTAAAAAAAATAGCAATATTTTTCACCTGCTGTCCGAAGCGGTAGTGGAGGGTACTATTGTGGTCAATCAGGAATTCCTGATCGTTTCCATGAACAGGCGCGCCGAGGAACTCTTTGGTTATGATCCGGACGAACTCAAAGGCAAACCACTGTCGCAAATCATTCCAATCTCTCATAAGAAAAAACACGAAAAGCACGTCTCAGACTTCTTTAGCCAGGGAAAACAGGGTAGAATGGCTGAAGGGAGATCCCTTTTCGGTCTGAAGAAATCAGGTGAGGAATTTCCAATGGAAGTTGGGCTTAACCCATTTACAATCTATCAGAGAAAATATGTGTTGGCTTTGGTCTACGATATGACCCAGACCTTAGAATACCGCAGGAAATTAAATGTGAGAGGGCAGGCGCTTAAATTTGCACTGAACGGCGTGGTCATCACGGATGCCAGGCAAAAAGACAACCCGGTCATTTACTTCAACGAGGCCTTTCAAAAACTAACCGGTTACAAAAGAGATGAAATTATAGGCCAAAACTGCCGGTTCCTTCAAGGAACGGACCGGAACCAGGAAGGAATTAAAAAGATACGCAAAGCCATTAAGGAAGGGAAAAGCTGCCGGGTAGAAGTTCGAAACTACAAAAAGGACGGTACTTTGTTCTGGAATGAGGTTTCCATTAACCCGATCCGTGACGTCAATGGAGTAATCACACATTTTGTAGGTATTCAAAATGATATTACGCAAAGGGTAAAATCCGAGCAGGAAATTATTCACCTTATCAAAATTTTTAATGATTCCCTCAACGAGATTTACGTTTTCGACGCGGAATCACTTTTATTTACCCATGCTAATTTTGGGGCTCAAAAGGGGCTGGGTTATAAATTGATGGAGCTCAAAAACATGACACCGCTTGATCTACAGCCCGAATTCACCCAAAAACAGTTTTCTGAGCTGATACAGCCCTTGCTGACAAATTCCCATAAAAAAGTTGAATACGAAACTATTAACCGCCGTAACGACGGCAGTACATACCCTGTAGAAGTGCATCTTCAGTCATCGTCATTGGATGGCCGCACCTTGGTGGTAGCTATTGTGATGGATATCTCGGACAGGAAGAATTATACCCAAAAGCTGGAAAATACCGTTCTCGAACGTACAGAACAACTTCAAGAGGCTTTGATCAAGGAGAAGGAATTGGGCGATTTAAAGACCAAGTTCCTGTCACTAGTCTCACATGAATTCAAAACACCACTGAGCGCAATCTTAACGTCAGCGACACTGGTGGGAAAATACACCGAGGTTGAACAACAAGATAAACGGGATAAACACTTGAAATCTATTGCAGCCGAAGTACAGCATCTCACGTCAATTCTAAATGATTTTTTGTCTGTTGAACGGCTGGAGCAGGGAAAAGAAGTCTACAAAATGACCGATTTCCATCTCAGCAAGGTGGTTAATGAAGTTATTTACAATGCAAATATGCTTTTGAAATCTGGCCAGAAAATAGACTATCCCCTTAATATCGAAGATGTAAGAATACATCAGGATGAGAAGATCGTAGCGCTGACCTTAACGAACCTGTTAAATAATGCGATTAAATATTCTCCTGAAAATACCACCATATACCTCGAGGTTGAAATCTGTGATGAAAGCATTGGCTTCCTCATACGAGATGAGGGTATTGGAATCCCGGAGGAAGACCAAAAACATATTTTTGAAAGATATTTTAGGGCCGAAAACGTGCTCACCACACAGGGGACCGGTATAGGCTTGAATATTGTAAAAAACCATCTTGAGAATTTGGGTGGCAGTATTAATTTTGAAAGTCAGGAGAATATCGGAAGTGTGTTTAAAGTTATTTTGCCGTTGGAGCTCAAACCAGTTAAATGATACCCGGGCTACAGAGCACCTTTGGGCTATTGACTATCTTGAACAATATATTTAGCATAAATGAAAAAAGTGCTGCTAATAGAAGACGATACCGTATTGAGGGAAAATACCGCAGAATTGCTGGAATTAGCCGGATATGAGGTAGTTACAGCCTCCAATGGCAGGAATGGTATCCAGGCAGCCAAGCAATATCGACCGGATGTTATTGTCTGTGACATCATGATGCCCCAAATGGACGGATACCAGGTATTGGAAACACTATCTGAAGACCGGGATTCCCATGGGGTTCCATTTATATTCTTATCGGCGAAAACAGAACGTAAAGATGTGCGTAAGGGAATGGAACTCGGTGCCGATGATTATATTACCAAACCATTTGAGGAAGCCGAACTTATCGGCGCAATTGAAAGCCGGCTGGCCCGGAAACTTATTTTAAGTGAGTTGAGGGAGAATGGCCATGGCGATATATTAGCAAGCGAGTTTGATATTCGGAATATTGAGGAGTTCAAAAATTTTATGTGCGATCATGGCAATGAAATGAGTTTTAATCTGAGTGAGGCCATATATCGGGAAGGAGATAATTCCAATATGGTATATCTTGTTCTCAAAGGAGTAGTTAAGACGCATAAGCTCGATGAACAGGGAAAAGAACTTATAACGGGGATTTGTAAGGCTGATGATTTCTTTGGTTTCACCAGCTTTACCAGGAATATTCCATACCGCGAATACGCAACGGCTATGGAAGACTGTCTTTTATCCGGGATTAGTAAGGAACAGTTAAAGAGGGCGCTGGAGAATAATCACGATCTCATTATGGAACTTATGCAATTGTTAACCGAGAGTCTCTCGGATACAAAAGAACAGCTATTGGAAATGGCCTATGGTTCGGTACGCCGAAAGACAGCAAGTACCCTGCTTCGTTTCGCGGATAAACTCAAGGAAGACGATCATGGCAATATCCACATTCTTCGCAGCGATCTTGCCGGGGTTGCCGGTATGGCCACAGAAACCCTGATACGTACACTTTCCAGTTTTAAAAGAGAAGGGCTTATAGATATCCAGGACCGGAACATTAAGATTCTGGATATCAAAAAGCTTCGCAATATCCAGTAAATATGGTTTTGACCTCGGTTAATTACATGATAGGGGTCATTTACAAAACGCCTGATACAGCATAAATTTGTGGCTATTAAATCACAAACCAAAATGCAACGTATTCTTATACCAACAGATTTTTCAAACAATTCCTGGAACGCCATAAAATATTGCGTACAGTTATTTAAAGATGCAAAATGTACCTTTTTTCTCCTTCATGTAAATCCCATCCCGCCCTATTCCGGAGCTGCCAGTTCTGTCAAGACCAGTACGGTTGTACTTAAAGATTCAATGATTAAAGAAAGTAAAGTTGAATTGAAGAAATTGCAGCGCCGTATAAAGGACTTTTCAGATAATAATAACCACTCGTTTAATATTACAGCTCTTTATGACTATTTCGTAGAGAGC
>JBPCUI010000023.1:0-4367 GCA_051011235.1 Flavobacteriaceae bacterium | reverse complement strand
ATAACGTGCATCACCTGTTCGTGCTGATGTGAATGTGCAGGTACTTCTGCATCTCGTTCTACCTCCCAGAAAGCGAGCGTCATTCGCTGCATATGTATCATTTTTCCATAAAAGCCGGGAAAATACTCCTTAGAAGGGATGTTGTTGAGATTATAGTCCATTGCAACAAGTTTGAAGTAGTTATAGTTAACCCAATTATTATAGCTAATATAACAAGAATAGGTCCTATAAATTACCATTATAAAATACTTTTCTTAGCTATCTTTGCAGCGGTAAAATTCTATTTATGCAGATTCATTTCATTGCCATAGGTGGCAGCGCAATGCACAACCTGGCGCTTGCACTGCATCACAAAGGATACGAAGTAACAGGCAGTGATGATGTCATTTTTGAACCTTCCAGAAGCAGATTGGAGGCTAAGGGCATATTGCCCGGGTCTGTAGGTTGGTTCCCTGATAAAATTAATCGAGATCTCGATGCCGTTATTTTGGGAATGCACGCTAAGGCCGATAACCCGGAACTGTTAAAAGCCCAGGAACTCGGATTGAAAATATATTCTTATCCCGAATTTCTATTTGAACAATCAAAAAACAAGACACGGGTGGTAATTGGCGGAAGCCATGGTAAAACCACTATCACCTCAATGATCTTGCACGTTCTCAGCTATTACAATATTGATGTGGATTATATGGTAGGTGCGCAGTTAGAGGGATTTGAGCGTATGGTACATCTCACTGAAGAGAATGATTTTATAGTTCTTGAAGGTGATGAATACCTGTCGTCACCCATTGATAAAAGACCTAAATTCCACTTGTATAAGCCTCATATTGCACTCTTAAGTGGCATAGCCTGGGATCACATCAATGTTTTTCCCACCTACGAATTCTATCTGGATCAATTCAAAATATTTGTAGATTCTATTGTTGAAGGCGGTAGTATCACTTATAATCAGGAGGATTCGCAGCTTGAAGAAATTGTACAAAATTCGCGGAATACCATCCGGAAAATTCCTTACGGTACCCACGAATACTTCGTGGAGAATGGGCAATCTTTTTTGCAGACAACCGAGGGACCCTTGCCTGTTGAGGTTTTTGGTCAACACAATATTAACAATCTGGCGGGGGCAAAATGGATATGTCAGCATATGGGAGTGGACGAAGATGATTTTTACGAAGCCATTGCATCATTTAAGGGGGCCTCTAAAAGATTGGAAAAAATCGCTGAAGGAAAAGACGCTGTCATCTACAAAGATTTTGCACATTCTCCCAGTAAAGTAGGAGCCACTACCAAAGCTGTGCGCGAGCAATACCCTGAAATGAGATTGGTTGCCTGCCTTGAACTGCATACTTATAGTAGTCTAAATGCCGAATTTCTTAAGGAGTACAGAAATACCCTGGCCACGGCCGATCTGGCTATGGTTTTTTATTCACCGGAAGCACTACAGATAAAGCGTCTTGAGGCATTGTCAGAGCAACAAATAGCAGAGGCTTTCCAAAGGGACGATCTTCTGACATTTACAGAACCACAGCAATTGAGTGAATATATAACTGAAATGGATTACCAAAACACAGTACTATTATTGATGAGTTCAGGAAATTACGGTGGTTTAGACCTGGATAAATTAAAGAATAAGGTTCTGTAAATTGTGGTCTGCTACACCCCAAATTGTTTTAGATGATGATCCAAATGCTTGTATTGAAGCATTCCCCACTGATCATGTGTGAAATGACCAAAAGAAGGATGCGGATCCCATTTCTCCCGAGTTCTCAATTCATAAAAATCGGAGAGGATCTCTTTTAGTGCATTTTTCTCATTTGAAAAGTCCTGTTTAGAATCTACTAAGTATTCCGGAACGGTCTCCATATTTTTTTTCCAGGGGCGGTCATTATACATTGCAGATTTAAAACTCCTTAAAACCAATTTCATAAAGACATTTGGCTTCTTTAATGATTTCCTGCCCAGGGCTACTGCCAGAGGTTTTTGGCAGTGACTCAACATCTGGGCAACATCCATTTTACCCCATTGGCCGGCCGAGTCTTCATTGAGAAGTTCGATCCTGTCCAGGATTTCATTATAGGCAGAAGCATTAAAAATTGACTTCACTGCAATTATATTTTGTTTTGGAATTAGAAATTTACGATAACAATATTAGTTGATTATCTTTAGACTATGGAAGAAAAGTCGGTTTCCTTCTCTATAAAAAATTGGTCCGATGCCGATAAACCCAGGGAAAAACTCATGCGCAATGGCCGAGGCTTACTTACCAATGCAGAATTGATCTCCATCCTGATAGGAAGTGGAAATAGAGATGAAAGTGCCTTGCAACTTTCGAAAAGGATACTGCAGGCAGCCAATGACGACCTGGCGGAATTGGCGAAGCTTTCGGTAGAACAGCTGATGCGTTTTAAAGGCATTGGCGAGGCTAAAGCTATTACCATTGTAGCGGCTATTGAAATTGGTCGCCGAAGGAGGGTTTCCGGCAAAACTCTAAAGCCCTCTATCAATAGTAGCAATCAGGCATACGATCTATTGTTTCCCTTTTTAGCCGATCTTCCTCATGAAGAATTTTGGATTGTATATCTCAATAATTCGAATAGGGTACTTCACAGCGCACAACTCAGCAAAGGAGGTATAACGGGAACAATTGTAGATGTTCGTCTGGTAATTAAGAAGGCATTGCATTTGGGAGCCGTTAGCCTGATCCTGGCACATAACCATCCATCGGGAACATTAATTCCCAGCCAGGCCGATAAGGAAATAACCCAAAAGCTGATCAAGGCTGCCAATGCGATGGAAATGAAAGTGCTAGACCATTTAATAATTAGTCAGGATTCATTTTTCAGTTTCGCCGATAATAAGATGATATCATAATGCTCCTTATCTACACACATAAGATTAGCCCGAGATTCAGTTACATTATGAGGCATCTCTTCGTAAAAATACTGCGGATTGAAATTATATTTACCACTGAAGTTGAGGATTTTATAAAACACAAGGGCCCCAAGATTACCTATACCAGACAACCGCTTCAGAACGAGTTTTTTATAAGGAGTAACGACCTACTTTTTGAGCAGGGGATTAATCAGTTCGAGATCAGATTGGAAGACTGGGAAAGTGTACCCTGTTTTTTTAACGCGGGAGAGGGAAGTAGCATTCCCTTCGACATTTTTGCAGCCAGTTTTTACCTTTTGAGCCGCTATGAGGAGTATCTGCCTTTTGTAAAGGATTTTCACGGCCGGTTTCCGCCCACAGAGAGTTTGGCTTATAAGAACGATTTTTTACATCTTCCGGTGGTAGATATTTGGGCGTTTAAGTTATTTGACAAATTGAAGCTCCGTTTTCCAGATATAGTTACTAAAAAGAGAAGATTTCAATACACTTCCGTAATTGATGTTACTACCTCGCACAGTTACGCCTTCAGAGGAATCTTCCGTGGCATGGCAGGAATGTTCTTAGATATAGGGACTTTTAGATTTAAAAGAGTATTCCAGAGAATTGGTGTATGGCTGAAAATAAAGCAGGACCCGTACGATAATTTCTCACTACTCATGCAGTATCACAAAGAATTTCCATGCAAAACCATCTTCTTTTTTCAGTTCGCTGATTATTCGACCTATGATAAAAACGTGTCACCCGAGAATAACAAATTCAGGTATCTCATCAAATCGGTCGCCGATTACAGCATCGTATCTTTAGCAGCATCCTATAGCTCATTTTCGAATTTAGAACTACTTAAACAAGAAAAAAAGAGGCTTTCAGATGTGATACACCGTCCGGTGAAGCTCACCCGTATGCGTTACAATCGAGTTGATATTCCATCTACCTATCGCAACCTGACTGAAGCGGAATTTACAGACGATTTCAGTATGGGGTATACTCATAATATTGGTTTCAGAGCAGGTACTTGCAGCCCTTTTAATTTCTACGACATTCATATGGAAGTTCAACAACCTATACGCGTGCACCCGTTTGCAGTTCATGATTACGCCTTGTTAAAGTACAATTCGAAAAAGGAGATTTTACAGGAACTGGATGCAATATGTTCCCAAATAAAGCAGGTAGAGGGAGAGCTAACTACCGTTTTTTCGAATGAATTGCTCGGGGGGTCTCATAAAGTTAAATGGTTGGATCTCTATCGTAACATATTGGCGAAATACCATGTACAGTAGTTTTATATCTGATATCTTTTTTGATCTCGATCATACGCTTTGGGATTTTGAGAAGAATTCCAAACTGACGTTTAAAAAGATCTTTCAATCAAATGAGGTCCGTGTGAATATAGATGATTTTCTAGAGATCTATGTACCTCTGAATTTGGAATATTGGAAACTCTATCGGGAGGAACGGATCAGCAAAGCAGAACTGCG
>JBPCUI010000022.1:0-3847 GCA_051011235.1 Flavobacteriaceae bacterium | reverse complement strand
GGATAAACTCTATACAGTGGAGGAAGCTTCTGCTTTAATAAAAGAGATCACCAGTACCAAGTTTGATGCATCCGTAGATCTTGCAATCAGACTGGGAGTAGACCCGCGAAAGGCGAACCAAATGGTTCGTGGAGTAGTGACTTTACCCCACGGTACAGGTAAGGATGTAAAGGTATTGGCCTTGGTTACCCCGGATAAAGCCGAAGATGCTGAAAAAGCAGGTGCGGATTACGTGGGTTTAGACGAATATCTGGATAAGATAAAAGGCGGCTGGACCGACGTGGATGTTATTATCACCATGCCAAGCGTAATGGGAAAATTGGGTCCTTTAGGTAGGATTCTTGGCCCACGCGGACTTATGCCCAATCCTAAGACTGGAACGGTCACAATGGATATCGCTAAGGCGGTAACTGATGTCAAGGCCGGTAAAATAGACTTTAAAGTGGATAAAACAGGAATAGTGCATGCAGCTATTGGGAAGGCTTCCTTCACCGCCGACAAAATCGCCGGGAATGCTCAGGAACTTCTCGATACGCTCAATAAACTAAAACCTGCGGGTTCAAAAGGTGTGTATATGAGAAGTATTTATATGTCGAGCACCATGAGTCCTAGTGTCCAATTAGATCCTAGAGTCGTTTAATTCTATAATTATCAGAAATGACAAAGCAAGAAAAAGCAACAGTAATAGAGGATCTGAAGTCACAGTTGACAGATAACACAACCATTTATCTGGCAGATATCTCGGGCTTGGATGCCCTGACCACATCTGCGTTGAGAAGGGCGTGCTTCAAAGCAAACGTTAAATTGTCTGTTGTGAAGAATACGCTGCTGGCAAAAGCCATGGAGGCATCGGACAAGGAATTCGGAGAATTGCCGGAGGTACTAAAAGGCAATACATCGCTAATGTTTTCCGAAGCTGGAAATGCACCGGCAAAACTTATTAAGAGTTTCCGAAAAAAATCAGACAAACCTGTTTTAAAAGGTGCTTTCATCGAAGAGGCCATTTATGTGGGTGATGATAATTTAGACGTCCTGGTCAATATCAAATCCAAAGAAGAAGTTATTGGAGATATAATTGCCTTGTTGCAATCACCGGCCAAAAATGTTATTTCGGGCCTTAAATCTGGTGGTGGCAAACTGGCAGGAATCCTGAAAACATTATCAGAAAGAGAATAAACAAGCACTAAAACTAGAATATTTTAAAATTTATTAAACGATAGAAAAATGGCAGATTTAAAAGATTTTGCAGAACAGTTGGTCAACCTTACAGTAAAAGAGGTGAATGAGTTGGCCGATATTTTAAAAGAAGAGTATGGTATAGAGCCAGCTGCTGCTGCAGTTGCTGTGGCCGCAGGTGGCGGGGCCGCCGGAGGAGAAGGTGGCGAGGCTGCTGAAGCGCAGACAGAATTCGACGTGATATTGACAGCGGCCGGAGGATCTAAGCTTGCAGTTGTTAAGTTGGTTAAAGAACTTACAGGTCTTGGTCTGAAAGACGCGAAAGACATCGTAGACAGCGCACCTAAAGCGGTTAAGGAAGCTGTAGGGAAAGACGAAGCTGAAGGTATCAAAAAATCACTGGAAGAAGCAGGAGCAGAAGTTGAGCTTAAATAATATCTACGACCATAAGGTTTGTGTTTAGGTCTTTCCGCCAATTTGGTGGCTAGACCTAAACCCTTTTATATCTAGTATATCTTGAGGTATACCGCCCACTATAGTATTCACGATCAAAATTTTGTCCTTAGATGTTCACAAAACAGACTGAAAGAATAAGTTTCGCATCCGCTAAGAACATTCCGGACTACCCGGATTTCTTGGACATTCAGATTAAATCGTTTCAGGACTTTTTCCAACTCGAGACCAAATCTGACGAAAGGGGAAATGAAGGTTTG
This sequence comes from Flavobacteriaceae bacterium, assembly GCA_051011235.1. Lineage (GTDB taxonomy): Bacteria > Bacteroidota > Bacteroidia > Flavobacteriales > Flavobacteriaceae > JAHEJJ01. The sequence continues at coordinate 1,958 of JBPCUI010000022.1, read as the reverse complement.
TACAACACCTTCATGGAAAACTTTCCTATTACTGATACCAGGAACCAATTTGTACTGGAGTTTCTTGATTATTTTATCGATCCGCCGAGATATACAATTCAGGAGTGTATTGAAAGAGGGCTTACCTATAGCGTACCTCTTAAAGCGAGACTAAAACTGTACTGCACAGATCCGGAACACGAAGACTTCGAAACAATAGTTCAGGATGTTTACCTGGGTACCATACCGTATATGACCCCCAGCGGAACATTCGTAATTAACGGAGCGGAACGGGTGGTTGTATCTCAGCTGCACAGATCACCTGGAGTATTTTTCGGACAATCATTCCATGCAAACGGAACCAAGTTGTATTCGGCCAGGGTAATTCCATTTAAGGGATCCTGGATTGAATTTGCTACAGACATCAACAGTGTCATGTACGCGTATATCGACCGAAAGAAAAAACTACCGGTTACTACTTTATTCAGGGCCATAGGCTATGAAAGAGATAAGGATATTCTCGAAATTTTCGATTTATCAGAAGAGGTAAAAGTAACTAAAACGGGACTTAAGAAAGTTCTGGGAAGGAAATTAGCCGCCAGGGTATTGAATACATGGCACGAAGACTTTGTGGACGAAGATACCGGTGAAGTGGTTTCGATTGAGCGTAATGAAATTGTTCTCGACAGAGATACAATTCTGGAAAAGGATCATATCGAGCAAATCGTGGAGGCCGATGTAAAAACAATATTGCTTCACAAAGAGAACAATGCTCAAAGCGATTATGCTATCATCCATAACACACTGCAAAAAGACCCTACCAATTCAGAAAAGGAAGCGGTAGAACACATTTACAGGCAGTTGCGAAATGCCGAACCACCAGATGAAGAGACCGCGAGGGGGATAATCGATAAATTGTTCTTTTCAGATCAGCGGTACAGTCTTGGTGAGGTAGGTAGATACCGGATGAATAAAAAACTAGGTCTGGATATCGGAATGGATAAAGAGGTGCTGACCAAGGAAGATATCATTACCATTATCAAATACCTTATAGAACTAATCAATTCCAAGGCAGAGATCGACGATATTGATCACTTGTCGAACAGGCGTGTAAGAACAGTTGGAGAACAACTTTCTGCGCAGTTCGGAGTTGGGTTGGCGCGGATGGCCAGAACCATACGTGAGAGGATGAATGTTCGGGACAATGAGGTATTTACGCCAATAGACCTGATCAATGCGAAGACATTATCTTCCGTGATCAATTCATTCTTTGGAACCAATCAGTTGTCTCAGTTCATGGACCAGACCAATCCACTTGCTGAGATCACACACAAGAGAAGGCTTTCTGCATTAGGACCAGGTGGTCTTTCAAGAGAACGAGCCGGATTCGAAGTGCGTGATGTTCATTATACACATTACGGGAGGCTTTGCCCAATTGAAACCCCGGAAGGGCCTAATATTGGACTCATATCTTCCCTTTCGGTATTTGCAAAAGTGAATCCACTCGGATTTTTGGAAACACCGTATCGGAAGGTAGAAAAAGGTGTAGTAAACACCAAGGATTACGTATACCTGAGCGCTGAGGAAGAAGAAGGCAGGAAGATCGCCCAGGCCAATATTCCACTTAAGGATAACGGCACAATTAATACAGATAAGGTCATTGCCAGAGAAGAGGGAGATTTCCCTGTGGTAGACCCCAAGGAAGTGAATTATACAGATGTGGCACCAAATCAGATCGCCTCTATTTCGGCCTCTCTGATACCCTTCCTTGAGCACGATGATGCAAACCGTGCACTTATGGGATCTAACATGATGCGACAGGCAGTACCCTTATTAAAACCTGAGGTCCCGATTGTGGGTACAGGTCTGGAAAGACAAGTAGCTTCAGATTCCAGGGTACTGATCAATGCACAAGGCGATGGTGTGGTGGAATATGTGGATTCGAAGAAAATTATTATAAACTACAAAAGATCGGATCG
>JBPCUI010000021.1:0-16205 GCA_051011235.1 Flavobacteriaceae bacterium | reverse complement strand
GACATCAAAAAGAAATTGCCCTCCATGTATCATCAATTTAAGGTATTGGCCGAATTGGATATTACCAAAGAACCCATGGAAGTTGGCCCAACCTGTCATTATTTTATGGGAGGTATTCGTGTTGATGCTAATACCACCATGAGTTCGGTGCCAGGGTTATTCGCATGTGGTGAATGTGCAGCGGGTATGCACGGGGCTAATCGGCTTGGGGGTAATTCTCTGTCAGACCTTCTCGTTTTCGGGTATTTGTCCGGGAAACACGCTTCCGAATATGCAAGAAATAAGGAGATACATGCCGAGTTAGACCAGGACCAGGTCAGTGCCATAATCCGAAATGCAACACAAATTTTAAATCGTGAATCGGGGTCAAATCCCTACCTCCTTCACGAATCATTAGAAACTAATATGCAGCATTATGTAGGTATCATCCGGACAAAAGAAGAACTCGAATTGGGGATAGAACAATTGGAAAAAATCAAAGAGGAATATAAATCCGTTCGCGCAAAAGGGGCAAGCCAATTCAATCCTGGCTGGCATGAGGCCCTGGCGATGAGAAATTTACTGATCACGGCCGAAGCCGTTGCCCGGGCGGCTCTGCTGAGAGAGGAAAGTCGGGGTGCCCACACCCGGGCAGATTTCCCAGGTGAACAAAAGGAATGGCTTAAGTATAATATTGTGACCCAAAAGGGACCGGATGGCAAAATGCAGCTGTCCAAAGTTGAAAGACCGTCACCTGATGCCGAATTAGAACGCATAGCAGGCTCTTCCATTGAAGCGCTTGAAGAAGAGATTAAAAAGGAGAGAAAACAGGCAGGAGTTTAATAATTAATGAGAAATGGATTTACTGTTTATTAAAGTACTTCATCAGATGAAACTTCTAATCAATTAAAATGACAAAACGCAAATTTCAAATTTATAGAGGCGACAATACCAGTGGAGAATTGGTTGGTTTTGAAGCGGAAGTAAAGGAAGGTATGGTAGTGCTCGATGTAATTCATCAGATTCAGGCGGAACAAGCCAATGATTTGGCTGTGAGATGGAATTGCAAGGCTGGAAAATGTGGTTCCTGCAGTGTAGAAATCAATGGAAAACCCAAGTTATCCTGCATGACGAGGATGAATGAATACCATGCTGATGAAGTTATTACCGTAACCCCATTAAAAACATTCCCGGTATTAAAGGATCTGGTCACCGATGTAAAATGGAATTATGAACAAAATAAGAAAATCAAACCTGTTCGTTTACATGAAGGTGCCAGGACAGACAAGGGTTTTGTAATGTATCAGAAAGATGTAGATCGTATTCAGGAGTTTAGAAAATGCATTGAATGTTATCTCTGTCAGAATGTATGTCATATCCTTCGGGACCATGATAAAAAGGACAAGTTTGTAGGGCCTCGATTTATGATCCGGGTAGCAAGTCTTGAAATGCACCCTCTGGATACGGAGGACAGAATTCCAGAACTAAAAGAAGATTTTGGTTCCGGAATGTGCAATATTACACGCTGCTGTACAGATGTCTGTCCGGAGCACATTAACCTGACCGATAATGGAATTATTCCGCTTAAAGAGCGTGTCGTTGACAGATATTATGACCCTGTCACTATAATAGCTCGTAAGTTTTTTGGCCCAAAGAAGAAGATGCTTCCGCCCATTGAGCATTAAATGGCTTTGGTAGTGAATTGAATTTCTGCTGGTAGCCTGGGTTATTGATTCCTCCAAAGGAAATATCACACATCCAGAAATGGTTGCCTGCCTCTTTCATCTTTAGCGGGGGCTAATTTAAACTCGTCAATCCCCCTTACACAGGCATTCCATCTTAAAACCGCATCCTGGTTGTCTTTGGGACTGATTTTTTCTGCAGCATCATAATATTCCATGGCCAGCCGATAGTGCTCATATGCAATGTACTTAACCCTTGGAGAAGACCGTTTTAAGGCTGCTTTACCCAAACGTTCTTCAATAATACCGCGATAATACTCCTGTTCATATTCACTGCTAAGCAAATTGCATAAATCTTTAGCTTCCTGAGGCGAAGTTCTCTTCTCTGATGCAAACTGATCGGTAATGGCCAAAATAAAGATCAAAATAGCAAGTTGATTTTTTGGATCAATACTGAGAATATCTCTACAAATGCTTTCAGCCTGTTTGGGCTCATTAAGTAACCTATAGTGTTTTGCTCTGGTAAGCGCCTTTGGAATAGATTCTTTGGCAAGCGGTTTAAGTTGTGACATAATCAAAGATTTAAACAACGACAGGGATTGTCGAATAAGTAAAATACGAATTTATTAGTAGATATTATTATTTTGAATTCTGTTTTTTAATTGAAAGTACAAGTCCTTAAATCCACTACTTAAAAAAAAGCTTGGCCAAATTACTTTTGAATTATCAGGATGGTGGTGATTGGGAATTAATCCGAATGGTCTTTACTCGTACTGTAATTAGCAGAAATACTCGAAATATTAGAAATAGCTCATTAGAGCCAGGGTTCCATTATAGGATATAATACAGGAAAATAAAAAAGCGATGACCAGTCCTAAAGTGAGCCCAAATCCTGCTTTATACTTTTTCATAACCGCCTTATTGTTGACTAATATTATTATGGCCAGTATTACCAGTGGTAAAACAAAAACATTAAAAACCTGCGATAATATCTGCATTTCGATCGGGTTCGCGCCAAATATCGGTACAATCAAGGCAAACAGGCAGGCCGCTGCAGTAATGATTCGAAATTGCTTTGAATTGGTATCCAGCTCCCCTTTCTGATAATCCGCTACTAATATAGGAGCAATCAGTAAACAGGGAAATATAGATGAGAGGCCAGCACTCAAGGTGCCAAAAAAGAACAGGGTCAGCGCAAATTTCCCGGCAACGGGCTCCAAGGTGTTAACCATATCCAGGACCTCTGTTACGGGTTTACCCTGATGAAAAAGAGCACCGCTTGCCACCGCCATTACCGAGCCACTGATAATAAAAACCAAAATCGCGGCCGTAATAGCATCTTTTTTCTGCTGATCTAAATTTTTAATGGTCCAGCCCTTGCCTTTTACAAAGAGGGGACGAGACAAAAATGTCGCCGCTGCCATAGTGGTCCCAACAAAGGCTGCCACAAGCATTTTTCCTCCTTTTACATCGGGAATTGTAGGTATCAATCCTTTGACCACTTCCGCTGGTAACGGATAAACCATAAACAACGATACCAGAAAAGAAAGCCCCATAATGGTTACAAATATGACAAGTATCTTTTCAAAAAATGTATATTTCCCTACCAACAACAGCGCGTACATTATAGCGATCACTACAATGGCAATTATTAATACCCATTCATATTTATAGCCGCTTATGCTTGGAAAATAAATAGCAAAGATTTCGTAGATAATGTTGGCAGAAATTCCAAGAATTCCCATCAATGAATTCCATTGGCCAAATGAGATCCCTACAATGATCAAAATCGCGATCAATTTCCCCCATTTTAAATGTTTTTTAAATGCAAATAATGCAGTCTCTCCCGAAACCAAAGCGAAATTCCCGTATGCAAACATCAGAATACCAGAAAAGACACAACTTAGCAGCAATACCCAGAGTAATTGCATACCATATGTGCTGCCAGCTACTATCATTGAAGTAACGCTACCGGTGCCAATAGTATAGCCGATGGCAAATATACCCGGACCAAAAGCCAGTACCAGCGCAATGAATTGTTTTATTAGTGAAGGCCGGGATTTAGGTTGGTCCATAAATTGATATTGATCAAGAAGTTATTTCTTTAATATTCGCTGATCGAATAAAGGAAATATCAGGATGTTACTAAGAAGCTCTTATTTTACGAATAGTAGCCAGTGTATTTCTTACAGTATTCTCCAGCTGCTTAAAATCTGTTCCGCTTAGAACTTCTTTGCTAATTAGTTTAGAACCCATTCCCACACAGCTGACCCCTGCATCGAACCAGGCTCGCAGATTATCTTCCTCCGTGCTAACACCACCGGTTGGCATTATGCTTGTCCAGGGCTGCGGCCCTTTTACAGCTTTTACAAATGCCGGCCCGTAAGTTGCGCCGGGAAAAAGCTTGACAATTTCACAACCCAATTCCTCAGCTTTGTTAATTTCCGTAAGCGAGCCGCAACCAGGTGCCCATAATACTTTTCGTCTATTGCAGACTATGGCAATGTCTTCGCGAAGCGAAGGGGTAACAATGAAATTAGCGCCCATCTGCATATAAAGGGAGGCGGCCGCTGCATCGGTTATTGATCCAACTCCCATGATCATTTCCGGGAGTGCTTTTATCGCATACTTGTTTAATTCAGTGAACACCTCTAAGGCAAAATCGCCACGTGCAGTGAATTCCAAAAGACGAGCGCCACCATCGTAACACGCTTTTAAAACTTTCTTGCCCAGCTCTACATCAGGATGGTAAAATAAAGGAACCATCCCGGTTTTCTGCATAACTGCAGCCACTTCTAACCTAGTAAATTGTGCCATGGTCTCTCTATTTATTTATCGGACGACTCGTCCTGAGGCATCTCCACCCATCAGTTTTTGAACCTCATCTACGGTAACTAAATTCGCGTCACCTTTGATGGTATGTTTTAAACAGGACGCCGCTACTGCAAAGTCGAGCGCGTTCTGGTCATCTTCAGGGTATTTTAAAAGGCCGTAGATAAGACCTCCCATAAAAGAATCTCCACCACCAACTCTGTCAACTATATGTGTAATTTGGTATTGCCTGGTTTGAAACAGGGTTTTGCCATCGTATAAAACCCCCGCCCAGGTATTATGAGAAGCGCTGATAGATCCTCTCAATGTGGTAATTACTTTTTTGGCCCTCGGAAACTTTTTCATCATTTGCTCGCATACCGAAAGAAAGGCCTCTGCTTTTACATGTTCGCCCTGCGTTGTGATGTCCAGCCCTTCAGGTTTGATACCAAAGTGTTTTTCAGCATCTTCTTCGTTGCCCAGAATGATATCACAATAGGAAGTGAGCTCGGTCATAATGCCTTCGGGCTCTACACCATATTTCCAGAGTTTTGCACGGTAATTCAGGTCTGTCGAAATGGTAATCCCTTTTTCACTGGCAGTTTTTACCGCCTCCAGGCAAACATCGGCTGCTCCCTGGGAAATAGCAGGTGTAATACCAGTCCAGTGGAACCATTCTACGCCTTCGAATACTTTGTCCCAATCGATCATGCCCGGTTCAATATCAGCCATGGCCGAATGTGCCCGGTCATAGACTACTTTACTACCCCGGCTCACAGCGCCGGTTTCCAGGAAGTAAATACCCAATCGATCTCCTCCAAGGATAATTTGGTCTGTTCCTACCCCTCTTTTCCGCATTTCCATCAGGGCACATTTTCCAATATCGTTGTCGGGTACGCGGGTCACAAAGTCAACTGGAACTCCGTAATTCGCCAATGATACCGCTACATTGGACTCTCCTCCTCCGTAGATCACATCAAAACTAGTGGATTGCGAAAACCTCAGGAAGCCCGGGGGTGCCAATCGTAGCATTATCTCTCCGAATGTTACTACTTTCTTCATCTAAAAATGCTTATTTTGTCTTATATCCGTTAAACAAAAGTAACTGTTTTGCAAAATCAAAATCGCTGCTTTTATATTCCCAATCCTTGTCCGCCACCAATTTGAACAGTTTCAGCGGTAATGAATGAAGAATCATCACCTGCTAGGAACGAAACAACAGATGCTACATCTTCTGGTTGCCCTAATCTTCCCAATAAGATATTGTTCTTCCATGAAGCAAATACTTCCGGCTTGGTAGATTTAATTTGGGCGTGGAATGGAGTATCAATTGTTCCTGGTGATACTGCGTTGACCCTAATCCCATATTCAGCAAGGTCTTTTGCCAATGCCCGGGTTATAGCATGAACTCCTGCTTTGGATGTTCCGTAAATCCCTGCACCTGGTCCCCCGGCATTCCACCCGGCAATTGATGTGTAGTTAATTATTGTAGCATTCTCGCCTTTTTTAAGAAACGGTATTGCGGCTCTTGAAGCGAAAAACACGGAGTCTAAGTTTAGCGCCATTACAAATCTGTAAAAATCTGTGGTCATTTCCTCAAACCTGGACCTGCCACCTAAGCCACCAGCGTTGTTGACAAGAACATCAATTTTTCCATACTTTTCTCCTATGGCTGTAATATTTGAGGTTACAGCTTCTTCGTTGGTAACATCAAAACCGTAGTATTCAGCAGTGATTCCTTCGCCGGCAAGCTCTTCTACTCTTTTAGCGCCTGCCTCATCTTCAATGCCATTCAATACAACAGTAAAGCCGTCTTTACCCAATCTTTTTGCGACTTGGAATCCAATGCCACCTGTAGCTCCTGTAATAACAGCCACTTTTCCTTTTAAACTACTCATATTCTATATTTTAAATTTTTTATTATTTAGTTTCTACCGGACCTATGTTTTTAACCAATTTAAATACTGATAATACTCCCAGGGGAACAAAAACTGCAATTAGAATAAATGCAGGGGTATATGATGTTTTGGTCATAACCGGTATTAAAAAGTTCATTATGATCACTGAGAAAATCCCAACTGTGCCTCCTAAACCGGCCAGAGTACCTACGGATTTACCGCTGAAAAGATCACTGGGAAGGGTTTGTATATTTGAAATTGCAAACTGAAAACCAAACAATACAAAGGCCACTATTATTACGAATTTAGTCGGTGTATCCGCGTACATGATCGTTGTTAAAAGACCCAGGAACATCATGAGTCCGCCAATCCAGATAGTTCTTTTTCTAGCCGCATCAATTGACATTCCTCCGGCTATCCAACGCTGCGTCATAATTCCGCCAAGCAGACTTCCAACCGCGGCCCCCACAAAGGGTACCCATGCGAACATGCCTATTTCTTTAACATCAAAACCATAGGTATTTTTAAGATATATGGGCATCCAACCAACAAATAGCCACCAGATAGGTTCCAGAAAGAACCTGGAGGCAAGAACGGACCACGATTCTTTATGAGATAATATCTGCGATATGCTCAATGCAGTACCTTCGTGATCTTCCTTCCTGCTTTCATATCGGCCAGATACAATATGGTCCTTCTCTTCTTCCGTTATCCAGGGATGGTATTTAGGTCTTTTTTTGTTAAATATCAACCATGGTATTATCCAAAGCATACCAACTGATCCTATAATTACAAAAGTGGTTTTCCATCCAAATCCCAAATATAAAAAAGCGATAAGTGGTGGGGCAATTACAGAGCCCAGTGAGGCCCCGGCATTAAATATACCCTGGCCAACGGCGCGTTCCTTAACCGGAAACCACTCGCCATTACTTTTCACCGCTCCCGGCCAGTTACCAGCCTCGGAAACCCCCAGAAGAACGCGAAATATACTAATAGACATTACTCCTCTTGAGAAGGCGTGAAGTATAGAGGCCAACGACCAGAAGAAAATCGATATTACATACCCGAGTTTGGTACCCACCTTATCGTACAATTTGCCAGAAATCGACTGCCCCAGGGCATAGGACACCATAAAAACATTAAGGATAATCGCATAATCGGCGTCGGTCATACCCAATTCTTCCGATATGCCAGGCCACATAATGGCCAGTGCCGAACGATCGATATAATTGATAACCGTGGCAAGGGCTATCAGCCCAATGATCCACCATCTTAATCCTTTGATTTTCATAATTTAATATTTTGGTTGTGCGTTTTTTCAACGCAAGCTATCCTGCTGGAGCCAATATCATAAAGACATCAGCAAGACTAAACATTCGCATTCTATACATACTTAATAACCGGCTAGAAAACTTCTGGAAGCATTTAATTTTTTCTATATGCCGAATGAATTTGGTTGTGTATTAAGTATTAATTCCCTTCAAATGTGATTATTGGAAAAGAAAAGTCGTGCATTTTTCCTTTTCCTTATATTCTTTTCTTATTCCTTGCTATCGTAACAGTACTGATAGAGCATCTTAAAATGCACTTTGATCTTTTCTTTGGCAAGCTGCGGATCTTGCTCCTTGATTGCTTCAAATATATCTTTATGTTCCTGAATGGCCTTAAATGCCTGATCTTTATCACATATATGATATTTTTCGAAATTGGTAATGATCTCCGGAGTGATCATTAACATTAAAGTATGCAATGTACTATTGCCGCTCGCCTGGGCAATTGACAAATGAAATAAAAGATCTTCCTGAACTGCATCTTCCCCGCTGAGCACCTTTTCGCGGTAAGCGTCAATAGCTTTTTTTATCTGACCTAATTCCTTTTCAGTTCTTCTCTGAGCTGCTAATCTTACAGTTTTAAGCTCTAGCAAAATTCTAGTCTCAACCAAAGACCTAAAATCAGGTACTTCCAATCTGAGGATATCTTCTAGCATACCATTCATAGCTACCTGACCGATGTCTGCCACGAATGTACCACTCTGGGGCTTGGATTTTAACAAGCCATAGAATTCGAGCTTTTGAATGGCCTCACGAACATTACCCCGACTGACCCCAAACTTCTCGGACAACATCCTCTCGGAAGGGAGCTTATCTCCCGGTTCCAAATTTTTGTAATTAATAAGATCCTTAATCTTGGAAATAATACCGTGCTGTATTTCCCGATTGTCATTTCTTGTGTGTATCTCTAATCTGCTGTAATTCATATACTAGGGTGTAAAATTGGTAAACCAATTTATAGAATTAAAAATAGAATAAATAACTTGAACAGAAAAAGGTAAGTCTCCATTTAAAGTTCTCTTATTGTTCTATAATTTATTCTGTCTTTAATAAGTTTACCGGCCCAGAAACTAGACCGGTAAACTGCAATTAAAAATAACTAACTCAAATAATTAACCTAAACTGTTTTAAAAAATAACTAACTCAAACAATTAACCTGTTTTAAAGGATGATGGGACCTTTTCTGATTATTTGATCCAGGGAAGATGTACCTTCCCTAAATACAATTAGATTTTCTATGTCAATGAACAACTTTCAGATTGCAAATTCAAAGCCCACTTCTTGTTCAAATTTGCAGCCCTCATCAATTTACTTTATTCTTATTAATACCCAGGATTCTGAGTAATCACTCCATTGGTCGCAAGAATTTCTGAGATTGGAACTGGAAACAAATGATAATTAGGATTTATCGATTCTCCCATTTCCGCATCAACAGTACCTGTTCTAACCAAATCAAACCACCTGTTTCCTTCAAAGGCCAACTCCAGTCTTCTTTCGTCTTGAATAGCCTGTCTGACCAAAGCCTGAGTATTAAGGACAGTATGATCCAGCACAGTTAATCCAGCCCTCATTCGAATTGGATCTAATAGATCAAGTACGGCTTCAGCAGAAGTACCATTCTCATTCAATGATTCTGCATATAGCAGAATTACATCTGCTAATCTCAGTTCTATCCAGTCGTGCTCAGGGCCTCCTGTTTGAGGATATTTTGGAGACGCCATAAGTGTCTCATCAATATTTACCGCTCTTCTTAAATCCGTACCACCACCACCGGCATCACTGGCATCAAAAGCAGCAATCAAATCCGGATCTAATGGCATCAGAGATTTTGTATCAAGTCCACCATACCACGACCAAAACTCTGAATCTTCATATTCATCTACCACGGAACTTGATACCTGGGTTGCAAATATGATTTCTGAATTCAAATCATTTATCTCACCAAAAATGTCGGCATAGTTGGCTTGTAAACTAATCCCTGCAGCAGCAGCTCCATTTACAACAGCAGCCAGTTGTGATTCCGCACTGGTAAAATTGCCCCTTTGCATGTATACCTTACCCAGCATTCCCTGAGCTGCATATCTAGAGGCCTTTCCATTTACTATTTCAGTACCTAATGAGGCAATTGCATCCTGCAAATCTGGAATAATGATGTTATTATATATATCATTAACCGGTTGTCTTCCGAAAATTGATGGATCTGACGTATCTGGTGTAGCAGATAAATTTACTGGCACATCACCAAATACTCGCACTAGTTTAAAGTAAGATAAGGCTCTTAAAAATTTGGCCTGACCAATATCAGTAGCATCTGTAGAATTTTCAACTACATTATTCGCACTTAATATTGACTTGTACATAGCCGTATAGAAAGGACCGAAAAATTGATTTTCCATAACCGTTAAATTAGGACCATATCTATCAAATTCAGGATATGGCTCTTCGTCCATTAGAGCATTGTCTGCTCTGAAGTCGCCCATCACCGCCATTGGCGTAATAGAGCCGAGCTGATAGAAATATGCCGCATTCACAACTCCCTCAAAATCCTCCAAAGAATCTGAGCTAGCAATATTTGGCGGAACTTGATCCAAATCTTCACATGCTGTAATTAACAACACTGAAAGCAATAGTAATTTATATACTGTTTTCATTTTTTTTATTTAAAAATTAACATTTAAACCAAACGTATAGCTTCTAACAATCGGACTTGCACCTACTTGCACCCCATATGTTGTTGGCCCTAAATAACCACTATTCGTAATCTCAACACCTTCTGGATTAAAAGAGGTGTAATTATTCCCCCATACATACAACAAGTTAGAGGCTGCAAGAAATACTCTTGCACGGCTTATCCCTATTTTGCTGGTCAGGTCAGGATCAATCGTATAACCTAAAGTCAGGTTTCTCAATGCCAGATAGGACGCATTTTGTATCTGCGCATCTAGCTGATTTCTTGACTGTGTATAAAACTGTCCATTATGATCGGCAATGCCATCGTCATTAGCATCAAAACTATCTCGTACTCTTCCGCCAAATTCTGACTGCCAGTAAATCGGGTCAATATTGAAAACCTCTCCACCTTCGGATCCCTGGAATTGGAACGACATGTCAAAAAGCTTATATCTCAGTGTACTATTTAGACCATAGTAAAAATCTGGTGTATTTTGTCCTATTTTGACCAGGTCTCCACCATCTTCAACTGTCCTTGTTCTATCAATTACACCATCACCATTTTGATCTACCACATAATATTCTGAACTATTTATACCAACAGCTCTCGTGGGATCTCGTATAAAGCTATCTTCAACCTGGCCTATGGTTTCTAATCCCCACATTTCACCAATTTCTCCTCCTACATAATTTCTAAACACAGGACCTCTACCACTCTGGCCGTAAATTACATCAGGTAATTGATCCAGATCGGCCAGATCCGTAATTTCAGTATTAACCGTAGATAGGTTGGCACCAATATCCCAGGTAAAATCGTCTTTGCTTATAGCGTTTGCAGAGATCTCAAACTCCAAACCAGAACTTCTCACATCACCGGCATTAAGCCTAATTGAAGTGGTACCGAGAACTTCAGATACACTTTGATTAATTAAGATGTTTTCTATATCCGAGGTGTAGTAATCTACACTCAATCTGATACGATTACTTATAAAACCTAAATCAATACCATAGTTAGTCTCTGTGTTTGTCTGCCAGGTTAGATTAGGGTTTGCCACATCTCCCGGGATTAGAAATCCTATCCCAAAAATTGTTGGAGCGGGGTTCAAAAGACTCAATGAATTATAAGCCCCTAAATCAGAGGTAGTTCCTAAAGACCCGGTGCTAAACCTCGGTTTTATTAAGCTCACTGCGTCTGAGTTGTAAAAAGCTTCGTTATGTATATTCCATCCTATGGAAAGCGCTGGGAATGTTTCAAATCGATTATTTTCACCAAATCGTGAATCACCGTCCCTTCTCAAGGATGCCGATAGCAAATAACGATTGTCATAAGCATAGTTAATTCTTCCAAAAACACTCTTTCTTGCAATAGTCTCTTTTCTCTCGGTTACGTTGATATCTGCAGGATTTAACAGGTTATAATTTCTTATATCGCTAAATGGCACATTTGTACCGTCTAAAGCGGTCCCATTGGCATAGAAATTTTGAATTTCATATCCAAGTACTGCAGCTATGTCGTGCTTACCAAATACCTTCGCATAATCCAAGGTAGTTACACTTAGTATTGACGATTGTTTTAAATCTGTTTGATCCAAGATGGTTTGATTAGTACGCGCCCTGGAATCGAACTCAAGTCCTCGCCAGGTAAAATCCTGGGTATCTCTAAGATCAGCACCCAGTACGGTTTTAATATTTAACCCGTCTATGATCTGGAATTGTAAATATGCAGAAGCGTTACCGAAGAACGTTTTTTGATATCGGTCTGTATTGTCAAGCTTCGTTGCCGGACCTGAATCTCCTGATCCTCCAATACCATTACCACTTCTTCCATAATGCCAGTCTTGCGCTGTATCACCAGGCTCTAATGTATAGATACTATTGTTAAAAGGGGCATCACCTCCTCTATATCCATCGTCAAATGGAGCAAGTCCTAAAGACTGTGCTTGCGCATCTAATTGTTGAACGAATGCAATAGACGCTTCTGTATGGTAAATGGGATGTACGCTATACGCTCTTAAGAGGTCTCTCATGTCATGACCTACGATATCTCTATTCGATGTAAATCCATTAAAAGATATTCCTGTCTTGAACCTGTCGCCCAATTTAGCATCGACATTCAAACGAATGTTAGCTCTTTCAAAACCTTGCGTAATTACAATACCCTCGGTGTCTTGATAACCAATTGAAGCAAAGTAATTTACATCATCGGTTCCTCCGCTAACGTTGAAGTCATAGTTAGTACTATATCCACTTTGGAAAAGCCAGTCTTCTACAGCAACTACATCAGGTGAACTCCTAAAGGCATTTATCTTATAATTCAAAAAAGCAGGATCCAACTCAGATACATCATATCTGCCATTGGCTATGCCCGTTTCTAAAATATTAGCCCATTCTCCTGATGTTTTAAGTTGTTCATTGTCTTTCAAATACCTACTTGATACACTCACGAACGTATTAAAACTAAAAGTAGCTTTGCCTGGTCTTCCTTTTTTGGTTGTCACCAGAATAACACCATTTGCTCCCCTGGAACCATAAATAGCAGCCGAAGCAGCATCTTTTAACACCTCCACACTTTCAATATCGTTTGGGTTAACAGTTGCTAAACTTCCTGATATCGGATAGCCATCCACAACGATCAGTGGATCTGAATTACCGTTGATCGATGATGCCGCTCTTACCTGGATCTTTGGATCCGCACCTGGCGCTCCATCTTGTTGTTGTATCAATACACCAGATAACTTACCTCCAAGTGCATCGTCAACACGAGTCGCTTGTATAGCTGCAATTGCACTACCTTCTACTTTGGCAACGGCACCTGTTAAGGAAGATTTTTTTCGAGTACCATATCCAATAACGACCACTTCGTCCAATTGGCTGGCATCTTCTTGCAACGTAATATTCAAGGTGGTCTGTCCGGTAACTGCAACAGTTTGTGTTGCATAACCTATATATGAAAACTGTAAGTCCTCTCCTGCAGAAACTGAAAGGGAGTAGATTCCATCAAAATCGGTTTGGGTTCCTCTTGTGGTGTTTACCACCAGGACATTTGCTCCTGGTATGGGAACATTGTTTGCTTCTGTTACAGTACCCGTGATCGTGTACGCATCTTGGGCAATCAATTGGATATTGACCAGCAACAGGAGTGCTAAAGTTAGTTTTGCTTTAAAATTCATTTGAACTGTATTTGTTAGTAAAAATTATTTTGTGAATGCCGCAGGTGACATCCTTTTTACGAAGTGTGAAAGATTGTTATCACACTTAAATCCTACTTTACCAAGCGCATATCCTCGCGATATGAATGTCAATGAATTTTCGTATTTTTGTGGAAGACATGTTTATAGTAAAGTATGGCATGTTCTTGGTATTACTTCCCTTCACAATGAAGTAATCGTTTTAAAAGGGATGGGCGTGCACCCATCCTTTTTTTATTCGTTTATATTAGGTTTCCATCTCATGTGATTTTTCAGAAAAGTTAGATTGATATTTACCTTCTTAATTGGTTTTCCAAATTGGTTATCCAAATTGGTTTACCAAATATATGTTATTTATTTGTTAAAAAAAAATAAAATTTAAATTAAGCAATTTGTACTAGCAAATAGTTCTTTCCGGCTCCTCCAATTAGGATGTATATATTTGTTAATCAATGATATATGTACTAAGAAAAAACCAGTCCTCCATTGATGTCAATATTTGCTCCCGTAATAAAAGAGGTCTCAGAAGAGGCTAAACAAGCTACGGTATTTGCAATTTCTTCGGCAGTTCCTTCTCTTCGTAAGGGTGTCATATTAGCCACTTTATCTCGTATTTCATCTTTTGTAAATGTATCGTGGAATGTGGTTGCAATCATTCCCGGACACAAGGAATTAACACGTATATTTTCCGGACCAACCTCTTTGGCCAGACTCCTTGTAAAAGTCATAATAGCACCTTTTGAAGTGGCATATGCCAGGGATCCTCCCCCTCCTCCATCACGGCCGGCCTGAGAAGCGATATTAATAATCGACGCCCCCGATTTTAAATAGGGCAGTACGGCCTTAGAAACTAAAAATGTCGAATAGAGATTCAGCCTTATCACTTTGTCAAAAAACGCTTCGTCCATTTCCAACAGCGTTTTTCGGGCAACAAGGCCACCCGCATTGTTGACTAAAATATCAATTGAATCCCCATAGGCCTGAACTGACTTCTTGATCAATTGGTTTACTTCGGCCTCTTTTGTCATATCACCCTTAACTGCAATTCCCTCTCCTCCATGAAATTTGATTTCTTGTAGAGTTTCCTGAGCGTTGGTTTCATTGCTCAAATAATTGACCACAACTTTTGCGCCTTCCTTCGCCAATTTGACTGAGATGGCTCTTCCAATATCTCGCGCACCACCGGTTACGATAGCAACTTTTCCTTTTAGGTCCATAATAGCTTTTTACTATTCCATAAAGTCTTCCCGAATAGGGCTGAACACGTCAATTAATACCCCATCTTCCAAACAAACTGCTCCGTGCATAACGTGAGGAGGAATATAAAAGCTGTCGCCCCCTTTCATCGGTTTGGTTTCATTTCCTATGGTAAGTTCAAATTTACCGCTCACTACATAGGTTACCTGAGAATGGTAATGTTCATGCATAACTCCAATACCGCCTTTGTCGAATTTGACATTTACCAACATTATTTTGTCATCATATCCCATGATTTGACGTTGCACGCCTTCACCCACTGTTTCCCAGTCGATTTCGTCACCCATTAAAAATTCCTTACTCGCACCAAAAGTTTTCATAATTTATTGCTCTTAACTGGTTAAAATATAGCCTTTAATTTCTTCAATGCAATGTATTTGGAGGTGTACCAGGACCCACGGTTGCTTCTCTAAACCACACTTCCGTGTAACAACCATTTTCATATTGCTTTGCAATATTACCTCCATAGGTTTCTGCACCTGCAGACCAAACCTTATTTGTTTTAGCACTTTTTCCATTGGTTTGATTATAAGCACCTTGCTTGAAATAATTTAACTCTCCTTTATAAGCAGTGGGCCGTTCTGTCCCGTCTTTCCCTATTGGTACAAACATTTTCTTAGTTTGTTCCGGTAGGTCTGATTTATTCACATATTCTGACGAAATGAGATTTTTAGTAAATGTTTTTGTTTCATGATTATCACTACTGAACGTTAGATACATAATGCCTTCATATACATTTACTTCATAGCTGAATTCTTCTCCCAATTCAATTCCATCCTCAGGCTCGGCGGGATAGTCGTTTTTACCAGTTCCAACGACGGACAGGTCGTTGCCCCATACGGCGGTAGAAAAATCCCACCTTCCAGAATTATCATCACCGGCCGTATTAATTTCATAATTCCAAAAAACGGAACCTTTATTATGACCTGGAAATTTCTTATAAAAGATTTTCAAGGGTTCATTCTCATGACCTTCACCACTATGAATCTGCCCAATCACCACCGAATAGGAGGCAGCAACTCTTGCATCACCTGAAATGGAAACCTGCATGACTTTACAGTTGCCTGTTAACTTACCTCCTTGTTCTGGTGTCCATTCTCTTTTTTCATGCAGCTCTGTTCTGGTATTATTGGAGTTTTTTGAAGTAACCCCGGCATTCGGCGTTTTATAGACTACCCAACGCCTTGTCCCATCAATAGCGGTGTAAAAAAAATCTTTATGTTCAAAGTTGACAAGATTATCCTCACGCGTCCCATCTCCGATCAGGATTTTAAATTTATCCATGAATGGAATCACCTCATTGGGATAGACCGTTTTATTACTTAGGCCGTCATTAGCCTGGAAATACCCGTCATTGGATATTGCGTCATCACTAATACTGATATCCGC
>JBPCUI010000020.1:0-3001 GCA_051011235.1 Flavobacteriaceae bacterium | reverse complement strand
GTCCCAAATATATTTGCATCTATCCAACCCTGGTTTTTGTCCTCACCCGGCACAAAGACCGATCCGATAAAATTTTCACGCTCCTTGCTGCCATCATTATCACAATAGGCCAGCGCAAAGCCAATTTTTTTGTTTTCTTCAAGGACTACAGGCGCATTTGTACCTTCATCCACATAGGTGTCCGGGTATAGTTTAATACTCATTTCCCACAGACTGAGTGTACCCTTAGTGGTTATTCTGCTTGTGATGTGCTCATTGTATAAGTGCGGTTCCCTATCGGGGCCAATATCCACCACATTTCCATCTATTGCGACGTGGTAAGCAAAGGCGTTATGGCTGTATTGGTGCAATCCGCCAGAGTTGTCCTCGTCGATAAAAATTTCTATACAGTCATCATCCCAATAACGTTTAAGCGGCTCCTTTCTCTGGTCGAAGAGAACGTCATCGGTGATTTCAACCAGAAGATATAAGTGTTGCTCATCCCAACCGAGTTTAAACCGTCCTTTAAAATCCTCATGAGAGAAAGCCTCTCCTAACCAGATCTGGTCCAAGGCATGCCACCGGGCTATGTGCCAGGAATTCTCTGTGGCCTTGCCATCCAATGTGATTGGTTTATCTACTTTGTGAACCTCAATAAGTTGGTGGTCCTGCTTTTTATGCACTCTACCACAGGCTATTACTCCTATAGTAAGGCATAGCACAATTGCGCGATTCATAGGTCATAGGTTTGGGGTTACTATGAAATTAAATCTGTAATTTCTTATTCCAAGATACAATTTTATAATTAATATCAGTATCCGGGAGGCCGTTGTATACCGGCCGCAGATCCCGCCCTGTCTTTAATATTCTTATTTACAAATACCCGGCGATTAAATAAGTTCACAATTTGGGTTCCCAACCTGGTTCGTATTCCCTATCCCAGGAAGCCATCGCTTTCTTACTATTGAGGATTAAGCCATTATTGGTATTTATCCGGATCATTTCACCGGCGTCAAAAGCTAAATTACCAAGATGACAGAGCATGGTAGAAATACCGGCATCGGCTATCGGGGAATTCAGGCGCTCATCTTTTGAAATGGCATTGAAAAAGTTTGCGATATGCGTAGCATCCAGGTCGCCACCCCCCATGGTGTCTATGGTTGCACTCACTCCCTGTTCAAATTCAAAACGAATTGGTCTGCCATCAAGCCCATAGAGTTTATAGGCTTCCCTGCTCAATTCAATGGTGCCTTTGCTCCCGTATATCGTCACACCACGACCCGGTTGAACTGGCTTAATGAGTCCACGGCTATGACCTGTCCACGTGATGAATTTATTATGCGGAAAGGTATAGGTGACCTGCATATTATCTGGGAATTCCCAATCGTCAGCATAGGAGTATTTTCCGCCAAATGAGGTGACAGTCTCGGGAAGATCTACGCCCAATGCCCATCTGCATATATCAATTTCATGTGTTCCGTTATTGTGTATTTCGCCCGTACCCCAATTTTTGAACCAGTGCCAATTATAAGGATGGATATTGTCTTTGTATTGCATCCTTGGCGCAGGTCCCTGCCAGAGATCCCAATTCAGTGAGGCAGGGACTTCCACAGCTGCTCCACTCCCTATGGAGGCCCTGTTATTAGAATAATACGCCTCTCCTTTATAAACTTCGCCAATAACCCCGTTGCGTATGTCGTCAATGGCTCTATTGGAAGTGGTTGCCGAGCGTTGCTGGTTACCCATTTGCACAAGCTTTCCGTATTTTTTCTGAGCACTGATCAACATGTCATTTTCGGCAGGGTTATGGCTACACGGTTTTTCCACATAGACATGTTTCCCAGCCTGCAATCCGGCTATGGCCATAGGAGCATGCCAATGTTCCGGCGTTGCAATAAAAATGGCATCTACATCCTTATCTTCAAGGATTCGCCTAAAATCCGTTTCATTCTTTGGAACATAACCTATATTTTCCTGGCACCATGCATTATGTGCTTCCAGAATTACTTTATCAACATCACAGCTGTAAGTGATCTTTGCATTTGCGTATTTGGAAATTCCCCTAACCAGTGCTTTAGCCCTGCTTCGAACACCAATTACTGCAACCTGTATTTGTTCGTTTGCCCCCAGGTTTCCGCCAAAAAGTAAATCTGGGTATAATGAACTACCCAAAGTGAGGGCTGTTCCTCCAGCGGCCGTTTTCTTAATAAAATCTCTTCTGTTGGTCATAATGATTTCTTTACTATTGGTCTTATACTGATGTTTTTAAATGCAACCCGATCTCCGTGATCCTGAAGCAGGATATGACCACTGTCGGCTTCGCCAAAATTGGGCCATATTTTATATTTACTTTCCGATACCAGCTTGCGATATGCTGCACTTTTCCTTTCATATTCCAGGACTTTCGCACCGTTAAGCCAATGCTCTACCAGATTGTTTTTGGATACAATACGTGCATGGTTCCATTCACCTATGGCATTTACATGCTTGTCCGGGCTGGCCTGGATCAGATCGTAGAGTGAACCTATAGTCCTGCTACCCTCATGGTTGCCTAATTTGGCATCGGGGTGCCTTTTATCATCAAGAATCTGGAATTCCAGGCCAATGGCCGATCCCTCACCTTTGTTCAGTTGGGGATCTACATAGTATTTAATGCCACTGTTGGCTCCTTCTGTAATTTTAAATTCAAGTTGCAGCTCAAAATCTTCGAATTCTTCGAGTGTCACTATGTCTCCGCCTGCGGCAGATTCACCTCCACCCGAAGCCAGAACAATGAGTTCTCCATTCTCCATGGTCCAACCTTTTTCAGGAAAACTGTCGAGTTTTGCACCGCGCCAACCATCAGTAGTTTTGCCGTCCCAAAGCAGCCTCCATCCATTTTCCTCCTGGCCGTGGAGCAATCGATTCTTTGTGATTACAGGGGGTAGAGGCGAAGATTTGCTGTACACAGTTACACTATCTGTAATTATTTGAATATTTTTCCAAATCACCTCAGTGCCTTCTTCCTGGTCTTCATTAATAC
>JBPCUI010000019.1:0-3850 GCA_051011235.1 Flavobacteriaceae bacterium | reverse complement strand
AAAGTGAACGCGAGCGTTCCAGAACTTGCGGCTCCAGCGGTCAAGGTAAATTCTGTACCCAGGGGATTACCATCACCGTCAAAATTAGCATACTCCGTAGTTACGTCAAGTCCGCCACCCACTGTATAAAAGAACTGATGCTCATCATCCTCTTCCTCTACCTCTTCGGTAATATTTTCCGCAGGGGTCTCGGTTTCGTTCAATAGAACTATGCTACCGTTATATGTTGTTCCTGCAACAAGATTTCCTGAAACAGTAACGACAGGAGCGTCCGGGCCATCTCCATCCAGGTCCTGGGTCTGTAAGGTAATTGCCGTCCCACTACCGGTAGGTGTTAGAGTGACCGTTAAGGTGGTTATTACTTCCTCTTCGTTTACTATTAGGGGGGCGTCGTCGTCGTCCGAGCAGGAGTAAGCAAATACAGAGAGAAGTGCGAGGGCTAACAAATAATTAATCTTTTTCATTTTTCTAGTTTTAATAATTAGTATTTAAGTTTTAATTGTAGGATAATATTTCTTCCGAGGTCATCCGCAAAATATCGTAATCGATTTAGATAATCCCGGTAATTTGTATTCATTAAGTTGTTGATCTGCAAACCTATCCCCATCCTGGTAGTTGATCCCAGTGATAATTCAATGTCAGCTGTGAAGGCCAACACATGGTATGCATCTGGGGGTGTATTGATTTCAAGTTCCACTATTTCCTGTTGTTCAGGTGAAAAAACGAAAATATTAGGAGGGAATTCATTTTGCCTAAAGGAGTAGAAACTCTCTAATCCCAGTAACAGATTCTGCCACTCCGGCTTGCTAAAAGTGATACTATTAGTTGTATTTGGAGCAGGCATGTTTATAAGTGCAACATCATTTTCAGTATCTTTTCCTTTGACCAATGAGAATCTGTGATCTGTTCGCCACGCCGAAGCCCAATCTACATAGGCTGAAAAATCAATACCAAGAAGTCTGGCATTGGTTTGACGATAGCTCCAAACAGGGAAGGCTCCACGGATCGTGAATTCAACACCTGTGGGCTCCAGCAATACAAAATCCGATACAAAGTTGGCATAGGGTTCAATTACGAATCCCCATTTTTTAAAATTCAAACTTTCGGAGAGTGCAACTTTATGAGATGTTTCACTGTCAATTCGCAAATCTCCCAATTCAATCCTGGCAGCGGAATGATGCAATCCGTCACTGAAAAGTTCAGATGGGTTCGGAGCTCTTTGTGCCATAGTATAATTGAACCTGAATTCACTATGACCATTAACCTTGTACTGTAGACCGGCTGTAGCAGAGAAATTGTGATAATCAAAAACCGGATTCGTCAATAATTGAGTGCCTAAATCCTCCACCACGATATCGGCAAAGTCTTCGTCATAGCCGCGTTCTATCCAACGAGATACTCTGTAGAATTTCAGTGCATCAATGCGGTTATAGTCATATCGTAAACCAGCTTCAACCAGGAGATTATCTGTCCACTGGTATTCACCTATTGCAAATGCACCCAGATCATATCGCTCATAATCCGGGATGAGCCGTCTGACACCAGTATCCGGGTTGGCGAAATTATCCTGATATCTTCCCAGGAGTCCGACAGTTACCGAATAATCTTGCTTACCGTCCCATTTAAAATCGGTATTAAGGGTATGGGTATTAAGTTCAAGATCAATTGCCGGGGTATCGCGATCTGCCCCAACCCTTACATCGTATTCAAAGCGACGGTTATTTTGGAAATCATACTGAATGTTCCATCGGCCCACTCCTTCAAATCTTTTGTAAAAATTGAGTTTCCCCAAGTGATGTGTTACTTCTTGTCGAGGGCTCACGATGTCGTAAGTAAAGGGCTCTACGACCAGGGGTTGCATGCTATTGATGCTTCGTATAAGATCGTCAACGTTTCCAATATGAGAGGCTCTCAGAATGCCAAGATCCGTATTAAAGTACGAATACCAGGCATCCCATCCCCAGCTAAAACTCTTTTTCCCAAATCGTAAAGAAGCTGCAATCTCCTGTACACCGGTATTGGAAAGGACATAATCTGGTGCTTCACGGTCGCCAAGGCGCTTATAGGAAGCCTGACCTTTAACAAACCATCCTTCCTCAAAAATCTTTGTTAGTTCTGTTGAACCGTTCCCGCCTCTGCCATTGGTCATGCCGTTAAGTATAGTTTTACCGTAAATCGTATCCTTGAGTGTTTTAAAACTCTGGTTCATCACAATAACCCCGCCTATGGCATCGCCCCCGTATTGCAGGGCTGAAGCTCCTTTGATGACCGAAATAGTTCCCGTTTGATTAATATCCACATTTGGCGCGTGTTCCTCACCCCATTCCATATCCTGCATTCTTACCCCGTCGTTGAGAATTAAAACCCGGCTACCATTCAATCCGTGTATGGTGGGCTTTACTATGTTGGCACCCGTATTCAATGAGGATACACCACTGATTTCTTTAAGGGCATCCCCTAAACTGCCAACACTGTATCGCTCAATTACTACCTCATTCAAACTTGCTTCCTGGGATGAATTGGTTTTATCAATCACCGCATCACCAACGACTTTTACCTCATCTAACTCTTCAATATGATGTTCCAGAAACAGGTCTTTTTCAGTATTACCACTAATGGTAAGCTCTACATCAATAGGATCGCATTCAGGATGAGAAACATTTAGTATATAACTACCAATACACAACCCTTCAAATGAATAATAACCCTCCTGATCGGAAATAGTAGACAGGTCTATACTGTTCAGGTAGATAACGGCACCTGAGAGCATTGAATAATCATGAAAATCCAGTACCCGTCCGGATAATTTATAATTACAATCCTGTCCGTAAATTATTAAACCTGAAGTAAAAAATAATAGTATTAAGATCTTTCTAGACATACCCCTTTTAGAAGTTAATAGAGAGAATGAGCACCTAGTGTGCAACTCCAATTCTGCAATAGTTTTAAACTATTACTGGGGGCGGTCTGCAATAGAAAGGGCCATTACTTAAAGAGTAATATGCCAGTTGGTAAGAAGAAATAATATTGGGTGATGATGCTTCAAAGACTGCCGGAAGTTCAGTTTGTGGCGGGTGATCCAACGGTATCTGGTCATTCAGGATCACTACCTCACAAAGTTCACATTTTAGTTGATCCTCCTGACTATCATGTGTCAAAGAGTGATAACTAAATCCTTTTACACTTAGAAAAAGGACTAGCAGAACAAACGTATAAAATTTCTTGTTAGGCAATCTGCTCATCGCCGCAAAGCTAAATCAAACTGCTCGAACAGGAAGTTAATAAAATGTTAATAGACGGCTAATTGTCCTTTATTAATCCGGCTGCAAGCTCCCATAATCCTATTGCTGAGGTCTCTCTGGCAAAGTTAGATATGTCCTTGGTTTTCTTTGTTATCCCTGGCAGGATAATGACCCTGCCTTTTTGTTTTATCTAATTATTTTAGGGTTAGTGGCCGTTTACTGTATTACTGTTCTCTTTAAAAGATTTGACTAAACACTTATTTTTATTTACCCTTATTAGAGATTTGGTTTTACACCTTAGTAAGTAGATTAATAATCTTGATAGGTTGATCACTTGTTAACTTTATCTCCTTTTCTTCATGATAAATGGTAAGGTCTTCACCTTTTTTCAAAGAATAAGTCACCTTATCTTTCTTGATGTTAACCTTAAGCAATTGTCCACGTATGGTTAATAGAAAACTTACATCATCGGCCTGTTTAGGGATTTTAGGATTGAAAGATATCTTTCCACCGTAATCGCGGAGTCCTGCAAAACCATAAACCACGGCCATCCACGTTCCACCCATAGATGCGATATGGGCTCCGTCTTTGACATTTCCACCTACATC
>JBPCUI010000018.1:0-6103 GCA_051011235.1 Flavobacteriaceae bacterium | reverse complement strand
CGATTGCGGCAATTGCCGATGTTGAGAAAATGATCTTCGAAGGTAAGGTCGACGAATCTGAAGTAGGCAAGATAGAAGAAGACTTACCGCTCGAAATTACGGTGGGCGCATTGGAAGATCAGGTATTCGATGCTGTCTTAGACTATATTGCTCCCAAGGGTAATGAAGAGAACGGTGCCATACAATTCGAGATCAAGGGTACGCTTACCAAAGCAGACTCAATTTTTATTCGTGCAGGTTTGAGTGCTAATGCCTCCATTATATTGGACAGGGCCGACAGCGTTCTAGCACTGAAAGAAGCCCTGGTGCAGTTCGATTCTGAAACGAAGGCTCCATTCGTTGAAGTGGCAACCGGAGAACAGCAATTCGAACGTCGGGATGTGGAACTGGGAATCAGTGATGGTATTTTCATAGAAGTGAAATCCGGGGTCGGGTCTGATGATGACATAAAAGTTTGGAACGCAATTGAACCCGACGAGTTTGGCGGATAGCACTTCAACCCAAAATTTCAGTAATTTATTTGTAACATTTTAATTAATACTATGTCCTATTACCAGGACTGAAAAATCATAATTTATCAACATGGCGGCAATGATTGAAATAAAGGATCTTCACAAGTCTTATCAGATGGGCAAGAATGAACTTCACGTTCTTAAAGGCATTAATTTTACAGCTGAAGAAGGAGAACTTGTGGCGATTATGGGTTCTTCAGGTTCTGGCAAATCGACTTTGTTAAATATCCTGGGTTTACTTGATGTAGCCAATTCCGGCGAGTACCACCTGGACGGAAAATTGATTAAAAACCTCAATGAAACCAAAGCAGCCAAATACCGCAACCAATTTCTTGGATTTGTTTTTCAATCCTTCAACCTGATCAACTATAAAAACGCTTTGGAGAATGTCACCTTGCCATTGTATTACCAGGGTATTAGCCGGAAGGAAAGACAAAAGAAAGCCATGAAATACCTCGAAATGGTGGGGATAAAAGACTGGGCACATCACTTGCCCAATGAACTTTCCGGTGGACAAAAGCAACGGGTGGCCATTGCCCGTGCTATGGCAGCTGAACCCAAGGTGATCCTCGCCGATGAGCTTACCGGTGCCCTGGACAGTACCACCTCCTATGAAGTAATGGATCTGATACAAAAAATCAATGACCAGGGGAACACCATATTGGTTGTGACCCACGAGAATGATATTGCCCACATGTGCAAACGCATCATCTACCTCAAGGATGGCATTATTGAAAAAGATGAAAAGATAAAACAAGTCAGAGCAACTGAATATGTTTAGCAGGGATACTTGGAAGGAAATATTTGAAACCATCCAGAAAAATAAACTCAGGACCTTCTTGTCCGGGTTTACAGTTGCGCTGGGTATTCTGATATTCGTATCTCTTTACGGACTGGGCAACGGACTGATGAATACTTTTGACAAATTCTTCCAACAAGATGCTACCAACACAATATATTTTTTTCCGGGCAGAACAAGTGTTCCTTATAAAGGATACAAATCAGAGAGGCGAATCGAATTTGATAACTCAGACCTGGCAGATGCAAATAAGAACTTCAAAATGTTCTTGGAGTACAGTTCACCGCGAATAAATCGCAATGCATTGGTAAAGTATAAGGAAGAATCCAACAATTATCAAACAGTTGGTGTTGATTGGGGCAATCAATTTGCTGAGAAAACTATAATAATGAAGGGGCGGTACCTTAATGTAAAAGACATTAAGAACAATACCAAGAATGCGGTAATCGGCCGACTTGTAGAAAAGGACCTTTTTGGCTCCAGTAATTCAATAGGTCAATATATAGATCTTGGTGGAAGCGTTTTTAAGGTTATTGGTGTTTTTCAGGACGACAATGGTGACGATGAAGAACGTCGTATATATATACCTTTTACAACAAGACAGCTTATTGAAAAAAATACAGATGAAATAGACTTTTTTGTAGTAGGCTTTAGACCTGAAATTGGATATGCAGGTGCTATGGCCCTGCAAAATAGTATGGAAAAGTATTTTAAGGATAAAAAATTCATCAGTCCTGACGACCAAAATGCAATCTTTATACGCAATATTGCCGATCAGTTACAGCAGAACCAACAATTTGCACGCGTACTTCAACTTATTGTGACATTCGTTGCTATTGGTACCATTATCGCCGGGATTATAGGCATTAGCAATATAATGGTGTTTGTGGTCAAAGAGCGCACCAAGGAATTGGGCATACGCAAGGCGCTTGGCGCGACACCACGGGCGGTGATCAGTACAATCCTGCTCGAATCGGTTTTTATCACCACTATTTCTGGTTTTATAGGGATGTTTGTTGGCATGGCCATCCTTCGGTCTCTGGGCAGTGATCTGGAAGAGGACTATTTTATTCTGAATCCATATATCAGTACCGGTGTGGCGGTAATGGCAACCTTTATGTTAGTACTATTCGGTGCCCTGGCAGGTTATGTCCCTGCGCGAAGGGCGGCCCGTATAAAACCCATTGTAGCTTTAAGAGACGAGTAAAATGAAATTCATTTTCGACAGAAATACATGGCAGGAGATTTTTGGTTCCATCAAGAAGAACAAGGTGCGAACCATTATTACCGTAATCGGTGTGCTCTGGGGAATTTTCATATATATCACTTTAGCGGGCTCTGCCCAAGGAATGGATAACGGATTCGAGAAGTCCTTTGAAACCGTTGCTCGCAACAGTTTGTTTGCCTGGTCTCAGAGTACCAGTAAACCTTATGCTGGATATAAAACAGGTAGAAATTTACAGTTAAAGTTCAGAGACGGGGAGATCCTCGCTAATAAGATTCCCGAGATAAAATATATCGCACCGATCAATGCCAAGGGTGTTTTTGGCGATTCGGCTACCACCGCAGTTCGTGGCACGAAATCTGGCAGCTATGCGGTTTACGGTTATATCCCCGTATATGCCAAAATTGCCACTAAGAAGATATATGACAACGGACGGTTCTTCAATATAGAAGATATGGAGCAATCGCGAAAGGTCTGTATTATAGGTGAACGGACCCAGCAAGAGCTGTTCGAAAAGGACGAAGACCCCATAGGAGGTTATATACGAGTTGATGGAATTTATTTTCAGGTTGTTGGAGTTCATAAATTTACACAAACCACTCCTTTCGAGAACGACGGCGATATCTTTATACCATTCTCGACTTTCAGGAAATTATTCAACAAAGGGGATAATGTAGATTTCTTTGCCATTGCTGCCCAGGACGACGCAGATGTGGTACAGGTGGAAAAAGATGTGAAAGCGGTTTTGAGAAGAAATCACAAGGTACATCCGGAAGACGAACGCGCATTTGGCGCATTTAATCTTGGTGAAATATTTAACAAGATCATGGGCTTCTCAAAAGGAATCACCTTTTTATCATTGATTGTGGGTCTGGCCACCATTATGGCTGGTGTAATTGGAATTGGCAACATTCTTTTAATTTCCGTCAAGGAGCGCACCAAAGAACTTGGGATTCGCAGGGCTTTAGGGGCTACACCCAGGGAAGTTCGCTTCCAGATCATTTTGGAATCTGTGTTCCTGACAATGATC
This sequence comes from Flavobacteriaceae bacterium, assembly GCA_051011235.1. GTDB lineage: Bacteria > Bacteroidota > Bacteroidia > Flavobacteriales > Flavobacteriaceae > JAHEJJ01. The sequence goes on along the minus strand of JBPCUI010000018.1, from coordinate 2,537 downwards.
GCAGGAGTGGTTGGGATCATTCTTGGAGCTGCTGTTTTAAGTGCCATAAATGCGGCCACAGAAGGAATCGATTTTCCATATACAAATCCAACGGTGCCAATACCACTTGTAATCGGGGCTTTATTGGTCATGGTGGTTTTGGGGACGTTAATTGGCCTGATCCCCGCGCAGAGGGCCGTAAGTATTAAACCCATTGACGCCTTGCGCGAAGAATAGTAGTAGAGATAATATAAACACTGACAAATAATTGAGCCATGAATAAAATAGTCAAGTACGTATTAATAGGCATCCTCGCCCTCGGAGCGTTATGGGCGGCGGCGTTTTTCATCAAATCAAATAGCAAATCAGCTATTACCTATGAAACACAAAAGCCTTTTACTTCTAATATCGAGAAAAAAACGGTGGCCACGGGGAAAGTGATTCCTAAGGACGAGGTGGAAATTAAGCCTCAGATTTCAGGAATTATCGATAAAATTTACCTGGAGGAAGGCGTAGATGTCAAAGCAGGGGATCTTATCGCGACCATTAAGGTAGTGCCCAATGAACAGGCGATGAACCAGGCTAGAGGTCGGGTGAGAAATGCCGAAATAGCACTAAATAATGTGAAGGTAGAATATAACAGGAATAAGTTGCTCTTTGACAAAGGTGTGATTTCCAGCCAGGATTTCAACACCTGGCAATTGCAGTTCGACCAGGCAAATCAGGAGTTGGATAATTCAAGGGCAGATTACCGTATCATCAGATTGGGATCGGCAGGTGGTTCCTCCAGTGCCAATACATATATCCGCGCCACGGTAGACGGAACCATCCTGGAAATTCCGGTACGTGAAGGTGACCAGGTGATCCAAAGTAATAATTTTAACGACGGAACCACAATAGCCTCGATCGCCGATCTGGGCAAGATGATCTTTGAAGGGAAAGTAGATGAAGGCGAAGTGGATAAGCTCGAATTGGGTATGCCGCTTGAAATTAGTCTGGGCGCTATTGAGGATAAGAATTTTGAGGCCAAATTAAAATTCATCGCCCCGAAGGGAACCGAGGAATCAGGTGCTGTTCAATTCAAGATCGAAGGCGACGTTCAAGTAGACAGCAGTTTTATGATCCGTGCCGGCTACAGCGCAAATGCATCGATGGTATTGGAAAAGAAAGACAGTATCATGGTTATACCTGAAGCGCTTCTGCAATTTGACAAAGAAACCGATGAACCCTATGTCGAGATCAAAACCGGAGATCAGCAATTCGAACGAAAAGATATTGAGATCGGTATTTCGGACGGTGTGAATGTCGAGATCACTTCAGGACTGACTGAAGAAGACGAAGTAAAGGTTTGGAACAAAACAGAACCTATAAAGAAAGGTGATGAAGAGGAGGAAGAAGACGCTTAAATTAGAATCAATCAATAAGTTTTAATACAATCAAAAAACGACTTATGAAACTCAAAATAGTTATTATCCTTTTGTTTTCTGCATTTTCTGTCTTACAGGCGCAACAGAGGAGATGGACCCTGGAAGAATGTGTGACCTATGCGGTGGAGAATAATCTTACCGTTCAGCAATTTGAGCTCGATCTTGAGGATGCCAGAATAGATAAATCGGATGCGATAGCCAATTTCTTACCGAATCTCAACGGTCAGTTAAATGCATCGGTGAATACCGGTTTGTCTTTCGATCCCACTACCAATGATCCGGTAAATGCAACCCAATTCACTTCCTCCGGAGTTCTGAGTTCACAGGTAAACCTGTTCGATGGATTAGGTAATATTCATCAGCTGAACAGGGCAAAGCTCAATGCGATTGCCAATCAGTATCGTCTGGACGATTTGGTGGACGACATCCGTCTGAATGTGGCCAATTCTTATTTGCAGGTATTATCCAATAAAGAGTCCTTAAAAGTTGCGCGGGCACAGTTTGCTGTCACCGAACAAGACCTGAAAAGAACAGAGCAATTGGTGGGTTCCGGTGTAGTTCCACGCGGCGATCTCCTAGAAATTGAAGCGACAGCAGCGAACCAGGAACAGGCTATTGTCAATGGGGAAAGCCTGGTTACTATAGCATTGATCAATCTCGCCCAGTTACTACAGATCACCGATTATGAAAATTTTGATGTTGCCGATGAGGAATTCGATGTACCTCCGTCAAATATCCTGAATAATTCACCAAAGGACATTTTTGCAAAAGCTATGGCATTTAGGAACGATATCAAGTTTTCACAAGCCAGTGTTGAGCTGGCCGAGAAAGACCTGTCGATTTCCAAAGCCGCCATATATCCATCACTAGGGGCATTTTTTAACTACAATACACGATATTCTGATAATTTCTTTGACCCTACCACAGGACTTGTAATTCCATTCGATGATCAGCTGTACGTTAACGATGGGGTTTCCTTTGGAGGCCAGATCACTATCCCTGTTTTTAACGGGAACAGTACGCGCAACAGCATCAAAAGATCAAAGATATCTCTTGAGAAGGCAAGGGTACAGTTCGAGCAGGATAAGCTGGATTTGGAAACCACCATCAACCAGGCCTATGTAGATGTCC
>JBPCUI010000017.1:0-3414 GCA_051011235.1 Flavobacteriaceae bacterium | reverse complement strand
TCACTTTGTTCGGTTCGAAATGACGGATGTTGGATGTATTTGGATATTTCTCTTGCCAAGTCATTTCGACATGAGCCGAGAAGCAACGATTGAGAAGTCCAGACTGCATGTAAGTGTGATTGAAAATAAATAACTTGAGATTTCTCACACTCGCTTTGTTCGGTTCGAAATGACGGATGTTGGATGTATTTGAATATTTCTCCCACCAGGTCATTTCGACATGAGCTGCGAAGCAGCGATTGAGAAATCTAAATAAGTAATGCTACACCGATACTTTGTATATATAACCACTAATGCAACTAAGACCACAATATACATCGGAATAACCAATAATATCCAAAGACGACTATCACAACACTATTTTGACAGCCAAAATTCAAAAAAGTCTTTTGCCGGAAAATATAATTGTTTCTATTTAATATACTATGAGGGTTTTCAGGATCCGAGGAGGGCTATACTTAGGGAAAAAGAAATTAAGAAGTGGCGTAGAAAAAAGAAAGAAAACCTCATAAATGCTTTCAATCCGAAATGGGAATTCATAAATCAAGAGGTTATTTGACAAGATTTCTCACGCTCACTTTGTTCGGTTCGAAATGACGGATGTTGGATGTATTTGGATATTACTCCTGCCCAGTCATTTCGACATGAGCTGCTATGCAGCGATTGAGAAATCCAGCCTAAAATTCAAAATACCATTATTTTAGCTTCCTTCCTTCCGAAGCACGACCAGTGGGGGACTTTTTAGCACACTCCTGCTATTGCTAAGCCCAATTAACAGAACAAGCAGGGTTATCCCTGGCATCAATACCAAAAAGGGCACTGCCGAGGGTACAAATGGGGTTTTAAACACAAAGCTAGCGAGCAATTGACTGCTTATAAGCGAAAGAAAAATCCCGATACCACTTCCAAGCACACCCAGATAAAAGTACTCCAGCGCAGTAATTTGCATGATTTGCTTGCCTTTGGCCCCTAAAGTCCTTAAAAGAACACTCTCCTTAATTCGCTGATATTTACTGGTGCGAACAGCTCCTATTAACACAATAATTCCTGTAAGGATGCTAAAAAAGGCCATAAAGTTGATCACCCAGGCAATCTTATCAAGGATATTCTCAATAAGGGTCACAATTTGCCGTAAATCGAGCACCGAGATGTTAGGGAATTTTTGGACCAATTCCCGCTGAAGTCCGGCCGAAGTCTTTGCATTGGGCGCGTTCGTCGTTATTACATGAAACTGCGGAGCGTTTTCCAGGACACCTTTGGGAAAAACAATATTAAAATTAGGTTGCATTCGTGCCCAGTCTACCTTCCGAATATTGCCCACTACCGTCTCCATAAGCACGCCCTGCACATTAAAAACAATGGTATCGCCTACCACTACTTCAGCATCCCTCGCAATATTATCAGCTATAGAAACCGGGATAAGGCCGTCTTTTGGAGTTTCGGGAACCCACTCACCTTCAGTAAGGGACTCGGAAGAGATCATAGAATCCCTGTATGTAACCCGGAATTCATGATTCAGTATCCACTTATTCATCGTCAGCGTGGTATCTTGCCTTAGATCATTGGCAGACCGCCCTTTTAACGATTGTACCCGCATAGTCACAATCGGAATATTATCCAAAACAGGTAAGCCCTTAGGGGTAATACTTTGGGCAACTGCTTCCTTTTGTTCACTTTGTACATCCAACAAAATTATATTTGGACTATTCTCATTATTCTCAAGCTGCGCCATGGCTACCAGCATGTCTTTTGTAAAATAAAGTGTACTTATTAAAAATGCGCCAACTCCAATAGCCACTAATAATACCATGGTCTGGTTATTTGGACGGAAAAGGTTTAATAAACTCTGTCTGGATGTAAATCTCCAATTGGTAGGAAAGAACTTCTTAATCCCTTTCATAAACAGTGTAGCCACCCCGGCCAATATAGAAAAGGTCGCTGCAATACAGATTACAAAACCAAGGGCGTAGCGCCAGTCCTGTATAAGCCAAAGTGCAAACAGAAATACAAATATCAATATCCCAAGAAGAACGAGCGCCCTGGCTTTTATTGGACGCTCATCTGGCGCCTCCTGAATGCGAAGTACTTGTAAAGGGGACACATACCATGTGTTCATAAGTGGTAATAATGCAAAGAGAACAGACATTAAGACCCCCAGTAATAGACCCATGATAATGGGTTGAGGGGCCAATGACAACTGTATCTCAAAAGGCAGAAAACCTTGTAACAAGCTGGGAAATGCCAACTGCAGTAAAACGCCCGCCACAGTACCTATGAGGCCTCCAAGAAGGCCCATTCCGGCTATTTGGATCAAATAAATGAGGAAGGTTTGCTTTCTGCTTGCCCCTAAACACTTAAGTACCGCTACCGATCTTAGTTTTTCCTTTATGTAGATTTGAACTGAACTGGCTATGCCCACACAACCCAATAAAAGAGCAATGAAAGCCACCAGATTCAAAAATTTGCCCACATTACCATACGAATTACCTAATTGCCGGCTTCCTGATGTATGTGTATCCAGATCTGCACCTTCGGCATCCAGGATTGGGTCTAGCTCTTTGTCAAGGATATCCATATCCATTCCTGAAGGCGCCCGAAAATAGTAGTTATAATCAAGTCTGCTCCCAACCTGTATTAAACCAGTCTGGTCAATTAATTCAAATGGAACAATAACGCCCGGAGCCACCGAGCTTGCAAAACCACTGCTACCTGGTGCAGATATAAGAATACCGGTAATAGGTAAACTGGCATCCCCAATTTTAATGATATCACCCTCTTCCAAATCAAATTGTAACATAACCGTAGCATCAACTAAAGCCCCATTTTTGGTGATATAAGTTGTTGCCGCATTTTGAGGTTCTGTTTCCAACTCCCCGTATAGCGGGAAAGTACCCTCAATACCCCTCACGGTTACTAATTTACTTTCATTACTTTTAGGGAATGCCGCCATGGATACAAAATTCACCTCCATTCCTTCGGCACCTCCTAATGAATCCATAATTCCCCGAACCCTTTCGTTGGGTAATTGTTTAGAATCTATAATAAAATCCGCTCCCATCAGGAATTTTGACTGCAGACGAATATTTTCCTGCAGATTATCGCTAAAAGATTGAATTGAAACCAATGCAGTAATACCGAGAATAATTGAAGCCATAAAAAGTATCAATCTTCCTCCACTTGCCCTGCCATCTCGCCAGGCCATTTTAAATAGCCAGCCTGTGGTTGCGTGAGTCATCTTTTCCTTTTGTATGCTCATGTCGATAATACAGTACTTTGATTTGAAGCTATTTTACCCATTTTAAGCCTAAGTATATGCTGGGTTCGCTTCGCAAGATCCAAGTCGTGTGTGACAATAACCAAAGTAGTACCAGCTTCTTTATTGAGTTCAAACAGAAGTTGAATTACCTTTTCACC
>JBPCUI010000016.1:0-6587 GCA_051011235.1 Flavobacteriaceae bacterium | reverse complement strand
AAGAAGAGTATTATGAGGGAGTGTGGCATCCACGTTGTGGAATCGCCTGCTGAAATCGGCAAAAAAGTGAAGGAAGTAATGGGGTAAACCATCCTGATTACTTTTAGCTCTGCATAATTTGAAAGCTGACTTGAACTACAAATTGTTCTATCTTTAATAGACTAACAAACACAGGCAATGAAACTACTAGAGCAAAAAAATGTAATAATTACAGGTGCAAGCCGGGGTATAGGACGAGGAATTGCCAAATCTTTTGCAGAGCACGGAGCCAATGTTGCTTTTACATATAGCTCTAGTGAAGGCCCGGCTCTGGAATTGGAAAAAGAGCTTGAAAAATCCGGCGTAAAAGCCAAAGCATATAAGAGCAATGCCGCGAGTTTTTCAGAAGCTGAAGCGTTGATTTCAGATGTACTGGAAGATTTTGGTGGAATAGATGTGCTTATCAACAACGCCGGTATAACCAAAGATAATTTACTGATGCGCATGGGGGAGGAAGATTTTGATGCTGTAATTGAAGTTAATCTTAAATCAGTATTCAATATGACAAAGGCGGTCCAGCGTACAATGCTTAAGCAGCGCAAGGGCTCCATAATAAATATGAGTAGTGTAGTGGGGGTTAAAGGTAATGCTGGCCAGACCAATTATGCCGCTTCCAAGGCAGGAATGATCGGTTTTACCAAGTCCGTTGCCCTTGAACTCGGTTCGAGAAATATCCGCTGCAATGCTATAGCACCAGGTTTTATTGAGACCGAAATGACCGAAAAACTTGATGAAAAAACTGTGCAGGGATGGCGAGAAGCCATTCCACTTAAACGCGGTGGGACCCCTGAAGATGTGGCGAATGCTTGTTTGTTTTTAGCATCCGACATGTCGGCTTATATTACCGGACAGGTTGTCAATGTTGATGGTGGAATGCTGACCTAAAAACCAATTTTTTTCTTAAAGTATTTAATTTGACCAATAATTGTCGTTAAATACCCATTCCTCCAGGTGATAAATGCACTATGGCAGGATAAATATCAATATGCAACTAATAACTGTTTTGCTTGTAATCCTGGCAGCCGCTATCTCACTGGCGATTGTACTTTATCAGTATCCCGGCATTCGGAAACGTCATCAACGATTTTATCTCTCCCTCGCCTGTCTCAGATTTCTGGGCATTTTCGGCATACTCTTATTACTCATTAATCCGAAGTTCGTTAAAGATCAATACTTTTTAGAAAAAAGCAATCTTATTCTTTTGGTGGATAATTCCTCATCAATTAGCAATAGCGGTCAGAACGATATAGTTGAAAACATAGTGAATGAGTTCACAGGAAATCGCCGTATTCTCGAGAAGTTCAATTTTAGCACCTTGACCTTCGACAGGAACATAAGCGCCTCAGATAGTCTGACATTTAACAAGAAGGTGACAGATATCCATAATGCATTGCGCACTGTCCAACGTACCTACGCCAATCGTTCTACCGCTCTGGTTTTGCTCACCGATGGTAATCAGACTATTGGAACAGATTATGAATTCATGAATTCTACTGCAAGCCAGGTTGTATTTCCCGTCGTATTGGGCGATACGACCAATTATGAGGATTTGCAAATAGATCGTGTCAACGTAAATAAATACGCATTTTTAAACAATGAATACCCGGTTGAAATATTAATTCGCTACCAGGGTGAATCGGAGGCTGTAGTACCGCTAACTATTTCTGTAAACGGGTCATCCAGACACCGGGAGATGATAAGTCTGGACGGTCAGAATAACTCGCGTACTATCAGTGTTTTGCTTCGCGCAAATACAGTTGGGATGAAGGTGATCAATGTGCAATTGGGAACACTCGATAATGAAAAAAACACAGCTAATAATCAACACAAAACTGCAGTTGAAGTAATTGACGAAAAAACAGAAGTTACAATCGTTAGCGAGTTGAACCATCCGGATATTGGAGTTTTAAAGAAATCAATAGAAAGTAACAATCAAAGGAAAGTACAATTCTTAAAACCCTCTGTAGACGATCTGTCAATGTTGGAGACAGCGGATATATTGATCCTCTATCAACCAATCCGGACTTTTGAGGCTGTCTACAGTATTATTGAAAACAGAAAACTCAACTACCTTACTATTACCGGACCGGGTACAGATTGGAACTTTTTGAATCAGCGCCAGAACAGCTTTCAAAAGAACAGTTTTAATCAATCAGAATTTGTATCACCACTCCTCAACGCAGGATTTACCTCGTTTGACATTTCGGGGATTGCCGTGGAAGATTTTCCACCTCTTAATACAACGCTTGGCGATTTATTGATCACCAAAGCATTTGAAGTATTATTGGAACAAAGAATCAAGGGTGTGGACATGGACGACCCCTTGTTGGCCGTGCTCCGTGGCAATGCACAAAGAGAAGCTGTCCTATTCGGAGAGAATATCTGGAAATGGCGCATGCAGACTTTTAGGGAAGAGAACAATTTTGAGATTTTTGATGAATTTATGGGCAAGATTATCCTCTATTTGGCAACAGATGAGGCCAGAGAGCGATTAAGTGTAGATTACGAAACCATTTACCAGGATGTCAACGAGGCTAAAATCAGGGCTGCATATTTTGATCAGGCATTCGAATTTGATAAAAATGCTACCATTACGCTCAATATATCAGGCGTTGATAATGAAGTAATTTTGGAATATCCTATGTTGTTAAAAGGAAGCTACTACGAAGTTGACCTCAGTGGGCTACCTGCAGGGACATTTAATTTCACTATTAGCGTACAAGATAAGAATATCAGCCGCTCCGGTCAGTTTTCTATACTTGACTTTGAGGTGGAAAAGCAATTTTTAACTACGGATTATAAAAAACTTCAACGCCTGGCCGAACGTTCTGGAGGCCGAAGTTATTTCGCAGATCAGAGTGCAGAAATGATTGATGAGCTGATTGAAAATGAACAGTTCATACCCACTCAAAAAAGCGAACAAAATATCGTATCTTTGATCGATTTTAAAGTACTTCTCGCTATTGTGGTTGCAGCTTTTGCCGCCGAATGGTTTATTAGAAAATACAACGGATTAATTTAAAAAAAATACAATGGACAGACTTCCTAAAATTGCACTCCCTGTAGTGTTTATCTTTATATTATTAGTCATTCTTATCTCAAAATCAGCTATTACTATCGGATCCGGTGAAGCCGGAGTATTATACAGAACCTTTGCAGGGGGAGTGGTAACAGATAAACCCCCATTGGATGAAGGTTTTCATCTCGTGGCACCCTGGAATACGGTATTTGTCTACGAAGTAAGACAACAAGAGGTTTTTGAACAGATGAAAGTATTGTCGAGCAATGGTTTGGATATTCAACTGGATGCATCGGCCTGGTTTCAACCGAGGTACAACGATCTTGGCAAATTGCACCAGGAAAAAAGTGAACAGTATATTAATCGCATACTGCTTCCGGCAATTCGATCTGCCGCGCGTAGTGTGGTTGGGAGATATACGCCCGAACAATTGTATTCCAGTAAAAGGGATGCCATTCAAAATGAGATATTCGAGGAAACTAAAAAAATTGTGGACGCGCAATACATACAGCTGAATGAGGTTTTGGTCAGGGATGTAACCTTACCAACAACGATTAAGGAGGCTATAGAGCGTAAATTAAAGCAGGAGCAAGAGTCACTTGAGTACGAATTTCGATTGGTTACTGCGGATAAAGAAGCCCAGAAGGTGCGTATAGAAGCCCAGGGTAAAGCGGATGCCAATAGAATTTTGAGTGCTTCATTAACAGATAAAATTCTGCAGGACAAAGGCATTGATGCCACTCTTAAACTCTCACAATCACCTAATTCTAAAGTGGTTATTATTGGAAGTGGTGACACAGGAATGCCTATTATTCTTGGAAATAATTAAAATTCTTTTTTGTGAATTAAAAATATATTCTACTTTTACCCTCCCATGAGGAAATTTAATACACATCATCATTTCTGTACTTGCGCTCAGGCGAGGTAGAAGTGTATTGTAGTATTTCAATCATATACATGACCCGTTTGAGCAATCAAGCGGGTTTTTTATTTTGGGCTTGTCCCCAACAAAAGACGAAAAAGAGATATGGAAAAAATAAAGATCGCAATACAAAAGTCAGGAAGATTACACGAAGATTCTCTGGGAATCCTGAAAGACTGTGGAGTTTCGGTAAATAATGGCAAGGATCAGCTAAAAGCGTCTGCACGAAATTTTCCACTTGAGGTATTCTACCTGAGAAACAGCGATATTCCACAGTATTTAAGAGATGGGGTAGTAGATGCGGCTATCCTGGGCGAGAACATCCTTATTGAAAAGGGAAAGGATATTGATATAGAACAATCGCTTGGATTTTCGAAATGTCGTGTTTCACTCGCTATTCCTAAATCCGTATCCTACAACGGGATACAGGATCTTGCCGGTAAGAAAATTGCGACTTCCTATCCCAGTACCGTAGAGTCCTTTTTAGCCAAAAAGGGGATAAAGGCAGATCTTCATATTATAAACGGTTCCGTAGAAATTGCTCCAAACATTGGCCTGGCCGATGCAATTTGTGATATTGTAGCCAGCGGGAGCACTCTTTTCAAGAACAATTTGAAAGAGGTTGAAGTACTTCTGCAAAGTCAGGCTGTCCTGGCTGTATCCCCTAAAATTACGTCCGGTGTTAAAAAGACTTTGGAAATGCTGAGTTTCCGTATAAAATCGGTATTGGCTGCAAGGCAGTTTAGGTATGTGCTCCTGAATGCACCCAACGATCGCCTGGATCAGATTATTCAGATTTTGCCCGGCATGCGCAGCCCAACTGTTTTGCCATTGGCTGAGGAGGGTTGGAGTTCAGTACATACGGTAATTAATAAGGACAAATTTTGGGAAGTAATTCAGGAACTCAAGAATACAGGAGCTGAAGGTATCTTGGTATGCCCAATTGAAAAAATGGTGGTATGAAAAAATTTCTGAATCCGGTGCGAAGCGAATGGCCACAGTTGTGCCGCAGACCTGCGATGGATACAGCTGAAATTGAAGCTATCGCCCTGCCTATATTCGAAGATGTTCAACGGAACGGAGACCAGGCATTAAAAAGGTATACCCAACAATACGACAAAGTAAACCTGGACAAAATACAGGTAGATTCAGCAATGCTTAACAGCTCGGCAGAATTAGTTTCAGAAGAATTAAAAAATGCAATAACATTTGCCTATTCAAATATATATCAATTTCACCTTGCGCAACGAACAAAGAAGTTGGAAGTAGAAACAGTACCAGGTGTTCACTGCTGGCAGGAAAAACGCCCCATAGAAAAAGTGGGACTTTATATCCCAGGTGGTACCGCGCCATTATTCTCAAGCATTCTTATGCTCGCAATTCCCGCTAAGATTGCAGGATGCAAGGAAATTATGCTATGTACCCCTCCAGATAAAGATGGGAAAATAGACCCGGTAATCCTCTATACGGCACATTTATGCGGGATCGATAAAGTTTTTAAATTGGGGGGTATTCAAGCCATTGCTGCTATGACCTTCGGTACAGAATCGCTCCCCGCAGTATATAAGATATTTGGTCCTGGGAATCAGTATGTAACTGTTGCTAAACAGATGGCTACAAGATTTAATGTTGCCATTGATATGCCGGCCGGACCAAGTGAGTTGCTCGTATTGGCCGACGCAGAAGCCGATCCGGAATTTGTGGCGGCAGATCTACTCAGCCAGGCAGAACACGGTACAGACAGTCAGGTAATCTTAGTCAGTACAAGTGAAAAAATAATGGAAGAAGTAGAAACAGAGATCGAAAATCAACTAAAAGCGCTGCCTAGAAAAACCATTGCCGAAAAATCAATTGAAAATAGTAAACTGATTTACTTCCCAGATAAAGACCTGGTAGTGGATTTTATAAATGAATACGGTCCGGAACACTATATTATCTGTAGTGAAGATGAGGAGTTTTACTTGAATTCTGTACAAAATGCAGGTTCGGTATTTGCAGGTAAATTTACACCGGAAAGCGCTGGTGATTACGCCTCGGGAACCAATCATACACTACCTACCCACGGTTATGCCAAGCAATACAGCGGTGTAAATCTTGACAGCTTTTTAAAGAGCATTACTTTCCAGAAGATTTCTGAGAATGGATTGCAGAACATAGGGAGGTCGGTCGAATTAATGGCCGAGGCAGAAGGATTGATCGGACACAAGAATGCTGTGAGCATTCGGCTTAAAAAAATTAATCGGCCTAATGAAAACTAAGAGTTTTGATATAGATCGTATTGCCAGGCAGAATGTACGGCTGTTAAAACCGTATTCATCGGCAAGAGATGAATATATTGCAGATGGATCCTCAAAGATATTCCTGGACGCTAATGAAAACCCTTTCAACAATGGCCTCAATCGTTACCCAGATCCACAGCAGCGGCGCGTAAAAGCAGTACTTGCCCAGCATAATAAACTATCTGAGAAAAATCTCATGCTAGGGAACGGCAGTGATGAGATACTGGATCTTGTTTTTAGGGCATTTTGTGAACCTGGAGTAGACAATGTAATTACAGCCCCTCCTACATATGGGATGTACAAGGTATTGGCCGGTGTAAATGGAGTG
>JBPCUI010000015.1:0-4590 GCA_051011235.1 Flavobacteriaceae bacterium | reverse complement strand
CCTGGACTTTTTCATAGAATCCCGGTATGGTAATATGATTGTTTTCATCATGTAAGGAAGCGATCATCTTGGTGAGAATGTTGATCGGATTGGCTACTGCGCCTCCGTACAGGCCCGAATGGAGATCCCGGTTGGGTCCGGTTAATTCAACTTCCACGTAGCTCAATCCGCGAAGGCCGGTGGTTATTGAAGGGACGTCGTTGGCAATCATGCCGGTGTCGGAAATTAAAATTATATCATTCGCCAGTTTTTCCTGATTTTCTTTTACAAATGCACTGAGGCTGGCGCTGCCCACTTCCTCTTCCCCTTCAATCATAAACTTCACATTGCATGGAAGCAAATCATTGCTGACCATAAATTCGAGAGCTTTTACATGCATGAACATCTGCCCTTTGTCGTCCGAAGCTCCACGGGCAAATATGGCACCGTTCGGGTGCAAGTCGGTTTCTTTTACTACAGGTTCAAAGGGAGCAGATTCCCAGAGCTCTATAGGATCAGGGGGTTGTACATCATAATGGCCATAAACAAGTACAGTAGGTAAGGCAGGGTCTATTATTTTTTCAGCATATACAATTGGGTAACCCTTGGTTTCACATACTTCCACCGTATCGCAGCCAGCATCAGAAAGTGACCTTGATACCGTATTTGCCGCATTTATCACATCCTGGGCAAAAGCAGAATCTGCACTTATGGATGGGATTTTTAAAAGATCAAAAAGTTCGTCGAGAAATCGTTGTTTGTGTTTGGAAATATAATCACCGATACTATCCATATGCCTAGAATGTAATTGGATTAAATTTACAAAAAGATGTAATCAAAAATTGACTTTGGGGTGTTTAAAATAATATTTTTCAATTATATTTGCACGCCCAATTCATATTGGAAATGCAGGCGTGGTTCTCCTTCGCTGAAGCTTTGGAGAACAATTGCAGCTTCTTAAGATTATAAATAAATGCAGGCGTGGTGGTCCCGATATCCCGATAGCTATCGGGAGGGAGGTAGACACGCAAGGGGATTCGGAATATTTTATCGAATTCCTATGAAATTTAGAAATGCAGGCGTGGTGGAATTGGTAGACACGCTAGACTTAGGATCTAGTGCCGAAAGGTGTGAGAGTTCGAGTCTCTCCGCCTGTACTTTTGAAAAGGCCTTTCTTTATGAGGGGCCTTTTTCTTTTTTTAAGAATGGATTTAAAAATACGGAGAGACGAGAAGTTTATCCTGATCAAAGCGTCAGGTAGTCTCTCAGCCTGTAATCAATAATTCTCACCAGAAATCAACCAAATAACACTCAGTATCTGCATGTAGAATTATCGGCTTTGACAAAATAGGATTTATAGTTTTTTGCTTTTTTATCCATACATCCACATAGATTCAGCAGTTTAATGGATTTGAAGTCAATAGGATGGGTTTCTGCCTGAATGGCAATATAACCCTCTTTTAATGGGGCTCCTTCCCGGTATGCACTTTCCTGGTAGCCGGCTATATCACCACCTCCGATAGTTGGCTTGCGATATTCCAGGACAACTTTACTATTCAATATATGTTGTATAAGCGAATCTCCAAGAACCAGGGCCTCAACTTCTACCCAATTATCACCGTGGTAGGTTTCTGACGATGAGTTGACACAATGCGGAGTAAATAGTGTATCGCCCATAACAACATTCGTCCCCGGAGTACACAGGTTCGCATTTGTACGATTACTTACACCGTCCCCGCCGAGCAGTTGTAATTCCATTGAAATGGGAAAATCTTGATTAAATCCCATGGAGGCCGGGTCCTGGCAATGAAGCATCAAGCCGTTGTTCCTAAGGGCCCATTCCGGTCCTCCGGCCATTTGGTCGCCTATAAAACGATAGGTAGCCATTATTTTATAATGTGAAAACTTCTGATAGTAAAACAGGTGTCCAAAATTTCCCTTAAAAGTATCCTGTGCCGTGTACCTGACACTAAGCAGGCTATCCTTAAAAGCAAACCTGTTATTGTGGTTGAAACCCAGTTCAAATCCGGCAAACTTGGGCGTCCATTGATCTTCGTTGGTCCCGTTAAAGAGAAAAATCCACTCCTCCTTATCCGGATCCTCCGCGGAGGGCTGACAAGATTTCATAAACAGGATTGAGATCATAAGCAACAAGATATTCAGGTAATAGAATCTCTTGTAAAGGAAATGCATCATTAAATGATTGAATTGGGCATATTTCAGTAGCCGCAGTATCTAAATCGGCCACTATAGAAAGAAGCTCCTTGGGTATAATGAGCTTTTCTTATTTCCGGCTTATTTCCGGATAAATAGGCAGTGAAAGAATCTAGGGCTATCTAAATTACAATAAACCGAATAGTGCCAGGATTAGGCTAATGACTACGGCGGCCAGGATCAACACCAAAACCACAACCATCACTTTCAAAAAGCCGTTGAGAATTTTTGTTCCAAATGTTAAGTGTTCTTCCATAATTCCAAAAATTACAACATTTTAAGCAATAATGCTAAAAATAAACTGTATAGGAAGCTCAATATCGGGTAGTTAACATACTGATCCGTCAAGATGTGGACGTTCACCCAATATTCTCGACAAAGAACCGATTTTAACAATAATTGGCCAATTTATGATTTTGAAAGCAGCTTCTTTTCGAGCTCTTCCAATGAAATTCCCTTGGTTTCCGGCATCATGAACAAAACAAAGAGGAGCTGTAATACCATCATGAAACCGAAAAATAGAAATATAGGCCACGGATTGTCTTTAAAGATGCCGTGATCAGCATCGAGAAATATGGGTGTGAGCAGAGTGATCAATGCAGCGAAAATCCAATGTGTTCCTGTACCCCAGGACTGACCAAATGCCCTCACCCTATTGGGAAATATTTCTGAAATAAACACCCAGATCACAGCCCCTTGACCAATAGCGTGTGCCGCGATAAATACAAGAATGAAAATGAGCAAAAGCGTTGAGCTGGCACCGCTGTAAAAGCACCAGGCCACCATAAATAGACTGACAATATAGCCCAGAGAACCAATTTTCATCAATTGCTTTCGGCCCAGTTGGTCAATTAAGCGGATCCCGATAAGTGTGAAAATAAGATTGACAATTCCAATGGATATGGAACTAAAAAGAGACTCCCTTGCCGCTAATCCGGCTCTTTCAAGAATTTCAGGCGCGTAGTACAACACAAAGTTGATACCCGAGAGCTGATTAAAAAAAGCAATCAAAAAAGCAAGGATCAGTGGTTTTTTATAAACCTTGGTAAAAAGGCGTTCCTTCGTTGGGCCTTGGGAGGCTGAAAGTTTGATCTCCGCCAGTTTTTCTTTTGCGTGTTCTTTATTTGATAAGAACTCAAGCGTTTTGAGTGCCGCTGCATCATCCTTCTTCTTTAAAACAAGCCACCTTGGGCTGTTGGGGATCCTCATCACCATAATACAGTAAATAAAAGCAGGTATCGCCTCAACGCCTAACATCCACCGCCAGTCGTTTACCCCGTCAAAACCCTTGAGCAGATAGTTGGAGATAAATGCCAAAAATATCCCGAAAACGATATTGAACTGGTATAAGGCACCGAGTTTTCCCCGGTTCTTGGAAGATGAAATTTCGGAGATATAGATAGGAGCCGCGACCGATGATGCGCCTACTCCCAATCCTCCTATAAACCTGAAAAATGAAAACATATAGGGGTCTACAGCGAAAGAAGAGCCCAGCGCGGAAATAAAATACAAAACCCCGATCCAGAATAATGTCTTTTTTCGACCGAATTTATCACAGGGGATCCCGCCGAAAAGCGCACCGAAAACGGTACCCCAAAGGGCCATCGACATAATAAAAGCACCGTGGAACCAAGGGGAGGTATTCCACAATTCTTTGATTGGTAGATTCGCGCCACTGATTACTACGGTATCAAACCCAAAGAGGAAACCCGCCAGTGCGGCAGTTATGGAAATTTTAAAAATCTTGCGGTCCATCGGTTAGTCAGTTTGGGTAAATCTAACAAAAAACAGTCACTTTAGACCCAAATGACATTATGCTTTGATAGGGCGAAGTGTATCAAGATCCGACCCTGAATTTTTCTTGGCACGTTTAGGAGATTGAATTTCCGGCATGGGTAGATCCGCCGGCTTACGGAGTTCACTGCTGTCCTGTGATTTTTCTATAGGCAGATCGATCTCCTGATCAATTACAGGTCGGGGGGAGTTCTCAACTCCGTTCCTGCAACCCAATAAAAATACCAGTAAAACAGCTATTAATAAAACAGATTTAGGGGCCAAATTCATATTACCAATAAATGGTATGTTACAATAACGTACGTAGATGCTCCATTATTTGGATGCTTGCCCCTCTTTTTAATGAAATATAACTGCTATTGATCAATCCTGTATGTATCCGAAAATCATCATCGCCAGCTAATTGGTCTACTACCCGCTTAAACTCAGCTTTGTCTTTTACCACCAAAATTCCCTTTTGGTGTACAAGGTCCAGTGCCTCCTGGAAATTTTGGTACTTCGGTCCTATAATGACAGGAATCCCGAAAACAGCCGGTTCAAGGGTATTGGGGAGTCCGGTTGCGAAACCGCCTCCTACGTATGCAATATTGGCATAGCCATAAA
>JBPCUI010000014.1:0-3494 GCA_051011235.1 Flavobacteriaceae bacterium | reverse complement strand
CGTCATCATTGGAATAACCATCGGAATCATAATCTGCAGTACCATCATAGCCAATATCTGCAGGCTGAAGACAGGCAGCCCCTGATAAATTAGGTTCTAAAATTTTTATGTTATTATTAAATGTGGCGACCCAAATAGTTCCTGCAAAGGGATCTGTATCGCTGTTACATGTGATGCCCAGGGCGTTACCCCCCAAGCCACTGACATAGCCCTCTTGTTTCCCTACATAATTTCCACCAGAATCTATATCCACACGGTGTAGTTGTCCGCCGTTCTTTCCGGCAATAAGGTCTCCTACCATATCCTGACCTACTGCTGAAAATACTGTTGAGGTATATTCATCTATCCCATTCACATTGTTGTTAATCCAAACGGCTACATTATCGTCTTGATCGCCATCCGGATTAAATGTTGCTGGACCTCGCCAATCACCCTCTCGGGCATCTGCCAGGGCTACAGGAACCGGAGGCCAGTTGGCGGGAAGTCCGATGTTTGGATTTGTTGTTGATCCAGGTGTGGAACCATCCGGATCATAGATAAGTGTCCGGAATACAGCCCCGGTGGTGTTGTTAAAAGAAGGATTTGTATAGAGTCCGGCTCCCGCGGGATTGGCTCGTACAGGAGTAGGATGCCCTCCATAAAAACTTCCAAAAACGTAAGTTTGTATATTATCGGTAGCCTTTGTTAGATGATCTTTGTTATCTACCTGTTCCCCGTCAGCTGTTGGCGACGTACTGCCCGGTTCCCCTGGAATGTAATCATTGGTTACCAGGGAATTTCCAAAACCATCCTCGATGCCTTCATTGTCCGGCAAGCCGCCCCAACCTCCATTGGCACCATTATCTGTTATGTATACGGCGCCATTTTGGGTAACTGTTAAATCGTATGAATTCCGATACCCTGCCGAGAAGATCTGTACGGGTCCACCAGGAACTATCATAGCCTGGTTTAAGCCATCATTCCCTCCCCATGGATCACCCATGTCTATTCCCGTATAACCGGCATCATCCGGATCCTCAGGTCCAACATTCGCTCTTGTAGGATCATCAAGTGTTGGTATATCATAGATATATTGACGCCCGCTATCATTTAAAATGGGCATTGCTTCCAACATCGTCAGGTTAATGGATAAAATCGCAGCTGACAAGGCGTATTCCGTAGTCCAGGCAAAATTGTCAGAAGGACCACCTGCATTGGCATGCCCCCCTGAACAGACGATTAAAAAATCTGTACTTCCAATGGTCACAAATTCCAGACCATTGGTGGCATGGTTTTCTTCTGAACGCGAAAGTCCACGAACAATATCTACAACGTCCCAATCAGTTCCTGTCCAGGTAATTCGAGTAATAACACCTGAATTCGTGTCCAGACCAACATCCCCACTCGGACCTCCTGTTCTTGAATCACTTGAAGTCACATATATCACAGGATTGGTTGCCGTTCCGGCCACAGTTAATCCGGTTGCTTCCCTGTCGTTACCTCCGCTGGAAGTACCGTCATCATTGTGATTAGGAATATTTTTGACATCCAGGAGTTCTTCGTGCGAAGTTACTTCATAGTCGTCAGGGCCGTTTTTAACAATTGTATAAATGTCAATGTGACCTTTCAGACTCACTACATAAAGTCGGCCGTCTGGGCCAAACATCAGGGATGTACCTTGTTCTACCTGGCCAAATCCGGCATAATCCAAATTGCTTGCTGCATTAAAGGTCTGACTCTGTAGTTGAGTAGTCAGCAATAATAGTACAAGAAGAAAGACCCCCCGGCACACTTGGTACCAGAAGTGGGTCTCTCTCTGCTTGCAAAAAGATAAATAGTATGTTATTACCGAATTGTATCGGTTGATAGGCTGATCATTTCTCATCGTTTCTTTTTTTATCGATTATAAAATGATCGCTATCGTTTAATTACAACACGTTGTTGCAGATCCAATCCTCGATTTCGCTTTATCTTGACGAAATAGGTCGCCTCAGGTAAATCCTGTACGCGCATCAGATAGGAATCTACATCCCCTCCGGAATCGGCCTTAATGGTTTTCACCAGTTTTCCAGATACATCAAATAGATATATGTCTGTAATCCAGGTGGGCTCCAGGAAGTCGAGCTGCGCAGTTCGATCTGCCGGATTCGGGCTTACACTCACCGGATTGACAGTTTGCTTAAAATTGTTTGATGATTCTGTCACCTCAAAATTCACTGTCAAGGCTTGTCCAGCCATACCATTTCCGCCGGCCGCACTATAAGGCGTGGCAGTTAAGGTATAATTACCGGGAGCCAGATCATTTTCAGAGAAGTTACCTGACATATCCCCAAATAAGGCATAAGGCGCAAAATTCTCCGTCCAATTTCTGCTTTGCTCGCCGCTTAAGTTGAACTTAACACTACCTACAACGGCAGGGTCTGTAATTGCTCTAATATTAATCGCAACCGCACCGGGTAAAACATCACCATCTTCCAACTCAAAGAGATCATCATCAGTTATGGCATCTACAAGTTGGAATTCAACAACGCGATCAATAGCACCCGGATCAATGACGGTAATATCCTGGCTGGCACTATTCTCACATCCTGTTGTAGGATCTTCATAAGAATACACGATGGTATGTGTTCCAGCTCCGGCCGCAGCAGGTGAAAAATCACCCCCGCTTACACCAGGACCTGAATAGGTGCCTCCAGCAGGCGAACCGCCTGTAAGTGTGAATGAAGGATCAGAAATAAGTACATCGCCAAATGGAGTGAGTGTAACTACAGGTAAATCCGGATCAGACAAGGTATAGCTTATGGAATCCATACAGCCATTCCCATCCGTAACGGTAACACTATAGGTACCTGCCTCTAAGTTTAACGCGGCGCCAGTATTCAAAGAATTATCGTGGGACCAGTCATATGTATATGGTGAAATTCCTCCCGCGATATATATATAAATCGCTCCATCGTCAGCACCACACGAACTTATCTCAACTGCTGCCTCAATCCCAACTTCATAATTCTGGCATAGTGGATCTACATCACTTACTTCAAAACTGATATTCTGAGTTGGGCCAACAGATGGATTTGCAATTAAGGTATACATCCCAACTGGGAAGGGTTCTCCCTGGATGTCTACACCAATATCTCCAAACAAGGAGTACGGTGGCGAAGGTCCTTCCCCGCGTTGCTCGTTGATCGGTCCGGTGAGTTTAAAGAATACGTTACCCGGATTCAGATCTGCGTTATAAATTATGCCCAGAGGCGTATTACCTATGGATGTTTTTGGAATCACCATGCCATCTGTAAGTGCAAATAATTCTATATCGGTATTCGCATCTACAACAATAAGTGCTGCATCAAAGAATGGCGGATTAACCATAATGTCCTGAGATGCACTGTTTGAACATCCGTTCCCATCTGTATACTCATATACAATGGTATAGGTACCCGGTCCAATGCCCGGATCAAAGTCTCCACCACTCACGCCAGGGCCTGAGTAATCACCGCCCATTGGCATTCCTCCAT
>JBPCUI010000013.1:0-5398 GCA_051011235.1 Flavobacteriaceae bacterium | reverse complement strand
AGAGTTAAAGTAAAATTGTTTCTTTGTATAGAAATACCAACAATAAATGCGAGGGATTGTTTATAAGTCTACAGGTACCTGGTACACCGTTAAAACAGACGATGGGACATTCTATAATTGCAGGATTAAAGGCAAATTTCGCATTCAGGGTATTAAAAGCACCAATCCGGTTGCGGTAGGGGACCGGGTGATCTTCGAAATTGAAGAAATAGGAGGTGAAACTGTAGGAGTCATTTCGGAAATAGAAGACCGAATTAATTATATCATTAGAAAATCAGTAAAGCTATCGAAACAGACCCATATTATAGCCGCCAATATTGATCAGGTTTTTTTAATTGTAACCTTGAAAGAGCCCAAAACCTATACCGTGTTTATCGATCGATTTTTGGCAACTGCTGAAGCCTATGATATTCCTACCGTTTTGTTGTTTAATAAAATGGATATCTACAAGGAAGATGAGTTAGAGCAGATTGATGAATTGGTATCCCTTTACCGTAATATAGGATATACTTGTTATTCCATCTCTGCAATAACAGGCTCAAATGTCGATGATGTAAAGGCTACCATGGTTGGTAAAACCAATATGTTCGCCGGGCATTCGGGCGTGGGTAAATCAACATTGATTAATCTGATTTCACCGCGTATTGATATCAAAACCACAAAAATCTCGGAACAACATCTTCAGGGCAAGCATACGACGACCTTTGCCGAAATGTACGATTTGGAATTTGGGGCCAGGATCATTGATACGCCTGGCATTAAGGGCTTTGGAGTTGTAGATATGGATCCTGATGAAATCGGGGATTATTTTCCAGAGATTTTCCGATACAAAGCCGATTGTAAGTTTAATAATTGTCTTCATTTGGATGAACCCGATTGTGCAATAAAACAGGCTCTGGAAAATCAATTAATTTCAAAAAGCAGGTATAGTAGTTATGTTCAAATGGTAACCGGAAAAGAAGACACGTACAGGATGGATTCTTATCAATAATGCTCCTATTGTTTTTAACTGGATGGAATATGCGAACTAAACTAAATATATAATGAGGGCAGTGATCCAAAGAGTAAAATATGCAGACGTCACTGTATCCGGCGATGTTGTGGGTAAAATCGGTCCGGGGCTGCTGGTATTTTTGGGAATAGAATCCCTGGATGATGAGGAAGATATCGCCTGGCTTTCTAAAAAAATTGCACAACTCAGGATATTTAACGATCAGCAGGGTGTTATGAATATCTCATTGACGGAAAATGGAGGGGAGGCCCTGGTGATAAGTCAGTTTACACTACACGCATCGACCAGGAAAGGCAACAGGCCTTCATATATCAAGGCCGCGAAGCCAGATAAAGCCATTCCTTTGTATGAGCAATTTGTCACAAAACTCGAAAATGAACTCGGGAAAAGCGTATCCAGAGGTATTTTTGGGGCAGATATGAAAGTAAAACTTCTAAACGATGGGCCAGTTACCATCGTTATCGATACTAAAAACAAAGAATAATGGAGCTAAAAAATGCACAGAAATCGGTAGATGAGTGGATAAATACACACGGAGTCCGATACTTTGATGAGTTGACCAATATGGCGCAACTCACCGAGGAAGTTGGTGAAGTAGCAAGGATTATCGCGAGGAGATATGGCGAGCAGAGCGAAAAAGAGTCGGATAAAGAAAAAGACCTTGGTGAAGAACTGGCCGATGTTCTTTTTGTGGTTCTCTGCCTGGCCAATCAAACAGGTGTTGATATTCAGGAGGCCTTTGACCGGAAATTAAGGAAAAAGACAGAACGCGATCGGCTGCGTCATCAAAACAACAAAAAGCTCAAATAGTACTATATTTGAACTACACTACTTCGAGAGACATCACTCTTGTTAAATAAACCAGCTAATACCCACAGATTTGAGGCTCCAGTTGTCAGCTCCTCCGGGGCATCTTCTTAACGCAGACATCCAGATAACAGGTTCAAAAAGCGAATCGAATCGGCTGTTATTGTTGCGTGCATTGTACCCAAATATCAGCATCGAGAATCTTTCCAACTCGGATGATTCACGCTTTATGCAAAAAGGTCTCTCTAAAAGAGATGGGCTGGTAGATATTCATCACGCGGGTACGGCCATGCGATTTCTTACCGCATATTTTGCGTGTCAAAAAGGCGCAGAGGTAATCCTGACCGGATCTGAAAGGATGAAGCAAAGGCCGATAAAGGTTTTGGTGGAGGCATTGCACAAGCTC
This sequence comes from Flavobacteriaceae bacterium, assembly GCA_051011235.1. Lineage (GTDB taxonomy): Bacteria > Bacteroidota > Bacteroidia > Flavobacteriales > Flavobacteriaceae > JAHEJJ01. Next base: position 3,173 of record JBPCUI010000013.1, on the reverse strand, counting down.
GGTGCGGAAATCGAATATGTTGAAAAGGATGGATTTCCACCGATTCGGATTCGGGGCAGGCATTTGTCTAAAACAAAAACATCACTGCCCGCTAATATCAGTAGTCAGTATATTTCAGCATTGCTGCTTATTGCTCCTTCACTCGATAATGGTCTGGAACTAAGTTTAGAAGGAGATATTACTTCGGTGCCTTATATAAAAATGACCTGTGCATTATTAAGCGAATTAGGCATAGAAAACACCTTTAATTCTAACAGGATTCGTGTCAGTGGCCGGAAAAGTATAGCGAAAAAGACAATAGTAGTGGAATCGGACTGGAGCTCGGCTTCATATATATACAGTATTGTTGCCCTTGCGGCCGAGGGAAGTCAAATTCGATTGTCATCCTATAAAGAAGATAGTCTGCAAGGCGATCGTATCCTAAGCGAGATCTATCAGGAATTTGGTGTTGAAACCCGTTTTGAAGATCATTGCATGGTGCTGAGAAAGAAACACCTCCATTCGTTCAGCAAGTTCACATACGATCTTGCAAATGCACCTGATTTGGCGCAGACTATTGCCGTAAACTGTTTTGGTCTGGGTGTGGCATGTGATTTAACAGGCCTTCACACTTTAAAAATTAAAGAAACTGATAGATTGCTGGCCCTTAAAACTGAATTGACAAAACTAGGAGCAGAGATAAGCGTTACCGATAACAGATTAATGCTCAACGCCGGTGATTTCATAAAACAAAATGTTGCCATAGATACTTATAATGATCACAGGATGGCCATGGCGTTCGCTCCGCTGGCTTTAAGAACGCAACTCAGTATTAATGATGCCGAGGTAGTATCGAAGTCATATCCAGGATTTTGGGAAGACCTTAAGTTACTAGGGATCACTGCTTCCGAAACCTAATCGTCATTAATTCCGGGTTTTACTTGACATCGCCTATCTCGTCATCGTATATTTGCTGCCGCTAAAATTTCCATAACCTGAAACCACTATGAAATTATCGCACTTCAGTTTTGAGCTACCAAATGACTTACTGGCAGAATACCCGGCTGATATCCGGGATGAAGCCAAATTGATGGTAATTCATCGCGAAACAGGGAAAATAGAACACAAGATGTTCAAGGATTTGATAGATTATTTCGATGAAGGCGATGTAATGGTGTTGAACAACACCAAAGTATTCCCCGCCCGGCTTTATGGCAATAAGGAAAAAACCGGCGCCAGGATTGAAGTCTTCCTGCTGAGAGAATTAAATGAAGAACAACGACTTTGGGATGTACTTGTAGATCCGGCACGGAAGATCAGGATAGGCAACAAATTGTACTTTGGTGAAGACGAAAGTCTGGTAGCCGAAGTAATAGATAATACCACTTCGAGGGGCCGTACCTTGCGATTTTTATACGATGGATCTTATACCGACTTTAGAAGAAAGCTGCGGGAACTGGGGCAAACACCTTTGCCAAAGTACATCAAGCGAGATGTTGAGCCAGAGGATGAAGATCGTTATCAGACTATTTATGCAAAGCATGAAGGAGCAGTGGCGGCGCCAACAGCAGGTTTACACTTTTCCAAGCACTTACTTAAAAAGTTGGAAATCAAAGGAATAGACTTCGCAGAGGTTACTTTACACGTTGGTCTTGGTACATTTAATCCCGTGGAAGTTGAGGACCTTTCAAAGCACAAGATGGACAGTGAGGAACTGGTAATCGATGAAAGAGCAACCGAAATCGTCAACAGTGCCAAGGTGAAAAAGCATAGGGTATGTGCTGTGGGAACTACTGTCATGAGAGGGTTGGAAAGTGCTGTATCTTCCGAAAGAACGCTGAACACTTTCGACGGCTGGACAAACAAATTTGTCTTCCCCCCTTATGAGTTCAGTATCGCAGATGCCATGGTAACCAATTTCCATCTACCAAAATCTACTTTGTTAATGATGGTGTCGGCCTTTATGGGCCATGAACTTACCAAAAGAGCGTACAAAGAAGCGATTTTAGAAGGTTATCGATTCTTCTCATACGGAGATGCCATGCTGATAATATAGGCGCGCGTATAATTAAAACTCAGTATCCTGCGTCTCCCTCTCCTAAGGAGAAGGAAGCAGGATTTTTTATTTAAAATGGCCGATAAGAAAGACATTCGAGCACTGTCAAAAGAAGAAATTAGAGATTTCTTTGCATCTCTGGGCGAGCAGGCTTACAGAGGAAACCAGGTTTATGAGTGGCTCTGGAAGAAATCCGCACACTCTTTTGACGATATGACCAATCTGAGCAAAGAACTTCGAACGTTACTTTCGAGCCATTTTGTAATCAATCATATAGAGGTAGATTTGATGCAGCGCAGCAAAGACGGCACAATTAAGAATGCGGTGCGTCTTCACGATGGGCTGGTTGTTGAGTCCGTACTTATTCCAACTAAAAGTCGAACAACAGCTTGTGTTTCTAGCCAGGTGGGTTGTAGTCTCGACTGCAAATTTTGTGCAACAGCCAGCTTGAAGCGAATGCGAAATTTGAACCCTGATGAGATATATGACCAGGTAGTTGCCCTTAATAATGAGAGCCGGCTGTATTTTAACAGACCATTGAGTAATATTGTCTTTATGGGTATGGGTGAGCCTCTGATGAATTACAACAATGTAGTGCAGGCCATTAGAAAGATTACATCGGATGAAGGTCTGGGCATTTCACCTAAACGGATAACGGTTTCTACGTCGGGCGTTCCCAAAATGATACGAAAAATTGCGGACGAGCAATTAAATGTTAAATTGGCTGTCTCTCTTCATTCGGCCATTGATTCGATCCGTACTCAAATAATGCCTTTTAACCAGAAACTCAATCTCAGCGATCTGAGAGCAGCTCTGGAATATTGGTATTCAAAGACCAAAAGCAGGATCACCTATGAATATGTAGTATGGGAGGGGATAAACGACAAGGCTTCAGATATAGAGGCCCTTATCCGCTTTTGTAAGTTTGCTCCCGCCAAGGTGAACCTTATCGAGTACAACCCCATAGACGATGGTACCTTTGTACAGGCTGGGGAAAAGGCTGTCCAGGACTACGTACATACCCTGGAAGAACAGGGCATAATTGTGACTGTACGTCGATCAAGGGGTCGTGATATTGATGCCGCCTGTGGCCAGCTTGCAAATAAGTCGGAATTAAACTAAAACTTTCTGACCTGAA
>JBPCUI010000012.1:0-5373 GCA_051011235.1 Flavobacteriaceae bacterium | reverse complement strand
GCATTTACCATTTTGGCACCGTCTTTTATAATACCCCCGTGTTCACTTTTACTTCCCACCATAAAACCGGTTACATCCTGTAAGAAAACCAGTGGGATCTTCTTTTGATTGCAGTTGGCGATAAACCTCGTGGCTTTATCTGCGGAGTCTGAATAGATAACGCCTCCAAATTGCATTTCACCTTTCTTGGTCTTTACCACTTTACGCTGGTTCGCTACTATGCCTACCGCCCAGCCGTCTATTCTTCCGTAACCTGTTAATATAGTTTTGCCGAAACCCTCTTTGTATTGCTGAAACTCGGAATTATCCACAAGTCGTTTGATGATATCCAGCATATTGTATGGATCGGTACGGGAAATGGGTAATATGCCGTGGATATCCTTTGGGTCTTCCAATGGTTTTTTGGTACGTACCCTGTCATAGCCCGCATTTTTGGGCGCACCAAGTTTGGAGATCAGTTTTTTTATTGTGTCCAGTGCATCTTTATCATCCTTTGACTTATAATCTGTTACGCCACTGATTTCACTATGGGTAGTGGCTCCGCCAAGCGTTTCATTGTCTACATTTTCACCAATAGCGGCCTTAACCAGATAACTGCCGGCCAGAAAAATACTCCCGGTCTTATCCACAATCAGGGCTTCATCGCTCATTATGGGTAAATAAGCGCCGCCTGCAACACAACTCCCCATTACTGCCGCAATCTGGGTAATGCCCAAACTGCTCATGATCGCATTATTTCTAAAAATCCTCCCGAAATGCTCTTTGTCGGGAAATATCTGCTCTTGCATAGGCAAATACACACCCGCACTGTCTACCAAATAAATGATCGGTAAATGGTTTTCCATTGCAATTTCCTGTGCGCGGAGATTTTTTTTAGCCGTTATAGGAAACCAGGCCCCTGCCTTAACGGTTGCATCGTTGGCCACTACAACACAAAGTCTTTTCTGGACATATGCAATCTTTACAATCACGCCCCCGGACGGACAGCCCCCTTGTTCTGTATACATCCCATCGCCAGCCAAAGCGCCTATTTCGATAGATTTAAGCGGATCATCCACCAAATAATTTATTCGCTCACGGGCCGTTAATTTGCCCTGGGCATGTTGCTTTTCGATTCGTGATTTACCTCCGCCCAATTTCACGTTGGCAAGTCTTTTTTTCAGCTCGGACAGCCGAAGTTTATTGTGATCTTCGTTTCGGTTAAATTTAATATCCATTACGAATTGCTCTTTCCTTATAAACGCTAAATATAAGGACTAATATTGATTAACTTTAGCCTCTAAACCATCGAAATATGGAAAAAGAAATTCGTTGGGGCATAGCCGGTCTGGGCAATATTGCTCATAAATTTGCGGATGACCTGAAACTTGTCCCGGGTAGTATCCTCAAGGCAGTTGGATCAAGACAATTGGACAGGGCAACGGCATTCGGTAAAAAACACGATGCCACACATTGTTTTGGCAGTTACCTGGAGTTATTTGAATGTGAGGAAGTAGATGTGGTCTACATTGCCACCCCTCATACCTCGCATGCAGAACTCAGTATTGCAGCGATGAATCACGGAAAACATGTCCTCTGTGAAAAACCATTGTCAACCAACAGAGAGAAAGCCATTGAAATGATTGAGGCCGCTGTAGTAAATAACGTCTTTCTAATGGAAGCCCTTTGGAGCCGGTTCAACCCTGCGATCGTCAAAATTCTGGAGCACATAGAACAAGGAGACATTGGCACGGTGAACTATATCCATGCAGATTTTGCGTTTTACGCGCTTGAGAGGAGTGAAGAGGGCAGACTTCTGAATCCGCAGCTGGCTGGTGGTTCTATTCTTGACATCGGGATATATCCCATTTTCCTGGCGTATTTAATCCTGGGTATGCCGGAGAAAATATTAGCTGCATCTAATTTTTACAAAACCGGTGTGGAGATCCAGACTTCGATGATCTTTTCATACCCCAATGCACAGGCCATATTGTACAGTGGGCTAAACTCAAAATCGGAGATGAAAGCAGAGATCGCAGGAACAAAAGGGAGCTTATTTTTAGATCCTCGCTGGCATGAAGCACAGGGTTATTCTACAGAAATTGACGCACAAATCGATCATTTTGATCATCCGACCAGTGGTAATGGCTATGTTTATGAAATTGAAGAGGTCAATACCTGTATTCGTTCTTCGAAACTGCAAAGCGAATTGTGGAGTCATCAGAACAGCATAGATTTATTACAGATCATGGATGAAGTGAGGGCGCAGGGGCAGGTAATTTTCCCCTTTGAGCGCTAATCTTTCTTAATTAGACGCTGGCTGTGTTTAAAAATTCCGATATTTGAGATTCAACTAAACTAACGCAAATGGGGATGAATAAGAATACGGTCCTAGCCTGGGCTACGTTTATAATGATTTCAGTCGGAGTTGGATTAATCGCATTGGGAGCCTTCCGATACGATGATATTGCCGGCTGGGGGTTTGCCTCTGTGGGCATAGGATTTTTTGCAATAGCATGGGTGTTTAATGCACTTAAAGGTCGGGTTTAGACCATTAAGAGTGCTTTCAGTTCAGTCCTGGTCACATACTTTTTCAAATTTCAATTTATTAGCTAAGATTTTTACGCATGTCTGAAGATAAAAAGGTCATCTTTTCAATGTCCGGGGTGACCAAAACTTACAAAAACGCCAACACAGCCGTAATTAAGGATATTTATTTGAGTTTCTTTTACGGTGCGAAGATTGGGATTCTTGGGCTGAATGGGTCCGGTAAGTCCACGCTCCTGCGTATTATTGCGGGAGAAGACACCAATTATCAAGGGAATGTGGTTTTTTCACCCGGGTATCGGGTTGGTTACCTTGAACAGGACCCGAAAATAGACGATGATAAAACCGTTTTGGAAGTTGTAAAGGAAGGGGTGGCCGAAACTGTGGCTGTACTGGATGAATACAACAGCATCAACGATATGTTTGCACTACCGGAAGTTTATGAAGATGCAGACAAGATGCAAAAACTTATGGACAAGCAGGCCCAATTACAGGACCAGATCGATGCATCTGATGCCTGGGAGCTCGAGACCAAACTGGAAATTGCAATGGACGCATTGCGCACTCCGGAACCAGACAAGAAGATAGCCGTACTCTCTGGTGGTGAACGAAGACGTGTTGCCTTGTGCCGCTTGTTATTGCAGGAACCGGAAATCCTGTTACTTGATGAGCCCACCAACCATCTTGACGCCGAATCTGTCCATTGGTTGGAACATCATCTTGCACAATATAAAGGGACAGTGATCGCCGTTACCCACGACCGCTATTTTTTAGACAATGTAGCGGGCTGGATCCTGGAACTGGATCGGGGAGAAGGCATCCCATGGAAAGGGAACTACAGTAGCTGGCTCGATCAAAAAGCTAAAAGACTGGCCCAGGAAAGTAAACAGGCCTCAAAACGGCAAAAAACCCTGGAGCGTGAATTGGAATGGGTGCGTCAAGGGGCCAAAGGGCGGCATGCCAAACAAAAGGCACGACTGAGTAATTACGACAAGCTGCTCAACCAGGATCAGAAACAGCTCGATGAGAAACTTGAAATCTACATTCCAAATGGTCCGCGCCTTGGAACTAATGTAATTCAGGCAAGCGGGGTGAGTAAGGCTTTTGGAGATAAGCTATTATATGAAGATCTGAATTTCAAACTGCCTCAGGCCGGTATTGTAGGTGTAATTGGACCCAACGGTGCTGGTAAAACTACCATTTTTAAAATGATCATGGGCGAGATTACAGCCGATAAGGGTTCATTTGAAGTTGGCGAGACGGCGAAAATAGCTTATGTAGACCAAAGTCATTCTAACATTGATCTCGATAAGACAATCTGGGAAAATTTTAGCGGCGCCCAGGACCTGATTATGATGGGGGGGAGGCAGGTGAATTCCAGAGCTTATCTGAGCCGGTTTAATTTTTCGGGGAGTGAGCAAAATAAGAAAGTAAATATGCTCTCAGGTGGCGAGCGTAATCGTCTTCACCTGGCCATGACACTAAAAGAAGAAGGAAATGTCCTCCTTCTCGATGAGCCCACAAATGATCTGGATGTGAATACACTGAGGGCGCTTGAGGAAGGTCTTGAGAATTTTGCAGGCTGCGCTGTAATTATATCACATGATCGCTGGTTTTTGGACAGGATCTGCACACATATCCTCGCATTTGAGGGCGATTCACAGGTATATTTCTTTGAGGGATCTTTTTCTGATTACGAAGAGAACAGAAAAAATCGTTTAGGAGCCGATATTTTGCCCAAGCGTATTAAATACAAAAAACTAGTCCGTTAGCAGCTTAATGAAAATGTCAAAATTCCTGCAATGGCAAGAGTTTTTTGTACAATTTAAATTCTAAAATTCATCTTCGGGGTACCAGTCGAGCTGTACCACCTCTATACCGGGCCCATCTTCTTCGATTAACATTTTAAACTTACCAACATCACTCACATCGGGCCGACCCCTGTAATGGTATGGATAAACCTGTTTCGGCTCAAATTCCAAGACCGCATCTGCGGCTTTCTCTACGGTCATGGTATAGGGTTGGTTCATACAAACAAAAGCCATATCGATATCTTTCAGGGCCCGCATTTCCGGTATATCTTCGGTATCGCCAGAGAAATACAGTCGTTTTTCGCCCATGTTCAGTACATATCCATTCCCCCGGCCTTTCTCATGAAATTTTTTAGCTTCCTCTCTCAGGTTGTACATGGGTATCGCTTCAACATTAATTCCAAAGCGCAGTTTTGATGCCCCATTTTCGAGCACGTCTATTTGAGGGGTAAAGACCTCCGGCATCCTGCTGGCGAGGGCGCTTGGCATTATTATCTTGGACTTTTCTGTATCGAGTTCCTCAAGAGTTGTCAAATCGAAATGATCTCCGTGGATATCTGTGATAAGGATAAGATCGGGTTTTTTCTGCCCTTCGAATTTTGTGGCACCGCCTACCGGATCTATATATATGGTAATATTTCTCCACTCGATTACGGCAGTGGCGTGTTCAATCGGGATAATAGTTATAGGATCCTCCTGCACATCATCAACGGGCTTGGGAACCGAAGAATCGGTTGATGGTAGAGGGTCCGAATCAATCTCCGGGTTCGCCTTTTTGATCTCCTTACAAGAAATGAGTAAACATAATCCAATTACGGTGGTAACAATTACTTTTTTCATAAGCTATAATACTTTTATACTGAACTTAGTTCCTTTGCTTCGGAAATAACCTCATACTCCCAGTAGCAGTTCCATCTTTATGTTGCTCCTTTTGTATGGAGATACAATTTCCAGTGGTATTTCGGTAAAACCAAATTTTTTATAAATATAGATGGCAGCATCTAATTTTTTATGTGAATAAAGAATGATTTTCTTC
>JBPCUI010000011.1:0-10946 GCA_051011235.1 Flavobacteriaceae bacterium | reverse complement strand
CATATACCCTTTAGGAATATAGTCGTAATTCTTGTCCTTTGAAGAAGCCACTTCAAGAACATCTCCAAAGAGCTTAGCCTCCTTAATGGCTTTGTCGCTCCACGTACCGGTATTGACGTAGCCGGCTTTTGTTTCAAGTAAGTTGTAAGCAACCATAATGAATTCTGTGCTGGCGCCTCCCTGCAGGAACAAAGCCTGATATCCTTTGCCCTGGAGACCCAGTAATTCGAGAGCGAGCGCTCTGGCATTTTCCATAACGGCTACAAATTCTTTACTACGGTGGGAGATCTCAATCAAAGAAAGACCGATGCCGTTCAAATCGATTACAGCCTCAGATGCTTTTTTCATTACCTCCTGGGGCAGGATACAGGGTCCGGCACTAAAATTGTGTTTTTGCATGTTTATTCCTTTAGTGTGAAGAAATCTATTTTCAGTATTAAATTAGAAAGTCAAATTCTTTCTAAATCAAGTTGACAAAACTCAGCTGATGCCTCCATTTCTAACAAGGTGCAAAGGTCATAAATTATGAATGAATTACCTATTAGAAAAACGGAATATTTGCATTATGTTCTCAACAGGAATTCAACAGTATCAACGCCGTCTGCATAGTCCTTTAAACCGGGATGTTGAGTTTGTCCGAAGGAGATCTCATCAGTGGAAAATTTCTCGGCGACAAGACATTGAATCTGGTCCTGATCACGAATTAATTTTTCTGATAACTCTGCTGTTGAATCGTAGTATTCATAGAAAAGAGTAGAAATAGGAGATGCGTAGCCCTGATCCTCTTTAAGCATGAAAAAGCCATTATCAAGGAACTTAAATTCGCTCATAAGATATACCGCTTTGTTATATTCGTAATTATTGGAATATTTGACATGCTCCATCACATTGCGGTGCCTGTACAAGGCTTCGAACAAAAGATCAAATTCAAAATCCCTGGGAATAAATATTTTTGAGACAGATCGGCAACCCAGACCAAAATATCTAAAAACATCTTCGCCTAGAAGTTCTAATTGCTCGTGTGATTCCTTTCCCGAGAGCACAGCGACAGAATTCCGGTTTTTGCGAATTATATGGGGCTTCTTTCCAAAATAGTACTCAAAATAACGAGACGTATTGTTGCTGCCTGTCGCAATGACTGCATCGAAGTGTTCCAGGAAACCTTCTGTGAATTCTATCTTCTCTTCAAAGTACGGCTCGGTTTTCACAAGGAAATCCATCAACAAGGGAAGAAGTAGGTTGTCATTGGATGAACACTTAACCACTGCTTTATTACCTGTAATAAGCACACAGAGCAGATCGTGGAAACCCACCAAGGGAATATTACCGGCTGTAATAATTGCAACTTCCCGGGATGGATTATTATGGATCTCATATCCGGCAAGCCAGGTATTGAGGACGCGATTATTTAGCAATTCACCCCAACCTTTAAGCGCAAACAGCACATTTGCTTTGGTAAACCATCCGTTGCGCAGCCCGGCCTGTTGAATTGCTTCATCCAGTTTTTCGTGCCAGTAAGGCTCCTGAGGGCTTTTCGATGAATTCTTCTCTGAAATACTAACATATTCCCTTATAAACCCGCCAAGTTTAACAAAAGCTTGTATCCTTTCCTCAGTACCCGACATTATATTTGTCTGCAAGATCTTTTGAGATTAGTTTTGCACAAAAATAGGCAATAGAAAAAGAAAATAATGGCTATAATAATTACTGATGAATGTATAAACTGCGGGGCCTGTGAACCGGAATGCCCGAATACTGCAATTTATGAGGGTGCCGATGAATGGCGGTACAGTGAGGGCACTTCTCTAAAAGGAGATGTGGTACTTCCCGATGGCAAAGCTGTAAATGCAGAACTGATTCAGGAACCTATTAGCGATGAGTTTTATTATATAGCACCGGATAAATGCACTGAATGTATGGGGTTTCACGAGGAACCACAATGTGCGGCCGTTTGTCCGGTAGATTGTTGTGTTCCTGATGAAGAGCGGGTCGAAACAGAAGAGGAATTGCTCGCCAAACAGCAGTTTATGCATCCTGAGTAAATATCATCTCTCCACTAACTAATCCAGCATTTTAGCGCTGATCTCCTTTAATAATTTGGCGCAGAGCATACCAGTGTATCCATTGATATCCCTGCTGGGGTTATATTCCACGATATCCGCTCCAAGTACAGGTACTTTAAGGTTTTGAATAAGGTCAAGGACCTGTCGGCTGCTAAAACCCCCAGGTTCGTAATGAGATACCCCCGGGGCGAAAGCGGGGTCAAAAACATCCATATCCAGGCTTAAGTAAATCGGATTGTTAAATTCCGGCAATGAAGAAGTTGTAAAACCAGCCGCTGGAATTACATCTACATTGAATTTTTTGGCTTGCTCTTGTTGATGGGTCGTCATCGTTCTGACCCCAAGCTGTACAAGTTTATTGGCCAGACCGTTTTCCATGATGCGGGCAAACGGACAGGCGTGAGAGAATTTGTCTCCTTCAAACTCGTGGTAAAGATCTGAATGCGCATCAATATGGAGAATATCCACCGGCCCGTGTACCGCATTGAAGGCCTTTAAGACAGGGTAGGTAATAGAGTGATCTCCACCCAGTGTAATGACATGAAAGTTTTTGTTTAAATTATTTAATGTAAAACTTTCTATATCAAAGTATTCTTTTGGAGAAATATCTCCTTTATCTTCAAAGATTTCGGGCCCGATTTCCCTTCCGTTTTCCGCATAAAAGTTAGACGATTTACTTTGATAATATTCCCGGATTAAAGGCGGAGCCAGGGCTGCTCCCTTTAGAAAAGATGATTTGTTGTCAAAGGCAATTCCCTGTAGAATAATTTTCTTCATTCAATTTTCACTACTGTTTTAAATATAGCAGTAAAAACTATATTTGCAAGCTTAAAGAGATCGTAATATGAAAGCAGGCATTGTGGGCTTGCCCAATGTGGGAAAATCTACCCTTTTCAATTGTCTTTCCAACGCCAAGGCTCAGAGTGCTAATTTTCCATTCTGCACCATCGAACCCAATATTGGTATTGTAAATGTACCGGATCCAAGACTTGAAGAGCTGGAAAAGCTGGCAAGTCCGGAAAAAGTGATACCCGCTACCGTAGAGATCGTGGATATAGCCGGCTTGGTTAAAGGGGCCAGTAAGGGTGAAGGGCTCGGAAATCAGTTTCTGGCCAATATCAGGGAAACGGATGCCATTCTCCATGTCTTGCGTTGTTTTGATAATGATAATGTAGTTCATGTAGACGGCTCTGTAGACCCACTGAGAGACAAGGAAACCATCGACATGGAATTGCAATTAAAAGATCTGGAATCTGTTGAGAAAAGACTGGACCGGGTGCGTAGAGCCGCCAAAACAGGGGATAAGGAAGCTCAGAAGGAACTGGCTGTTCTGACCCAGCTACAGGACGAACTAAATGCCGGGACCTCGGTCAGAGCCATGAAATTTTCGGAAGAATCTCGTTTGAACTATGTCAGAACACTACAGCTTATCACAGACAAGCCTGTTCTCTATGTATGCAATGTTGATGAGAGTTCCGCGGTAAACGGGAATAGTTATGTAGATGAGCTCAGAGATGCAATAGCGGGAGAAGAAGCAGATCTATTGGTGCTGGCGGTGGGTACCGAAGCGGATATTATGGAGTTGGAAACTTATGAGGAAAGGCAGTTGTTTCTGGACGATTTGGGATTGGATGAACCGGGTTCCTCCAAGTTAATCCGGGCGGCTTACCGCCTGTTAAAACTACATACCTACTTCACCGCAGGTCCTAAAGAAGTGCGCGCCTGGACCATCCCGGTTGGGGCTACTGCTCCTCAGGCAGCCGGTGTTATCCATACGGATTTTGAGAAAGGGTTTATTCGCGTTGAAGTTATTTCTCTGGATGATTACAAGAAATATGGCAGCGAAGCCAAGGTCAAAGATGCCGGTAAGATGCGTGTTGAAGGAAAAGATTATGTGGTAAAAGATGGCGACGTGATGCATTTTAGATTTAATGTCTGATTGCAGGCAAAAGCTGTGAAAAATGTTGTAAACGCGGGAATCTATCAACAATTACGGTACTTTTATTGTTTATTACTTTCTTCGGCCTGCATTTTGATTTCTGGGCTGAAATTTTATATTAGCAAGGGTAATCCCCAGATTATATGGCACAATCCCAATATACCGAGGAAAATATTCGCTCCCTTGACTGGAAAGAACACATCCGGATGCGTCCGGGTATGTACATCGGAAAACTAGGGGATGGATCTTCACATGACGATGGTATATATATACTACTCAAAGAAGTAATCGACAATTGCATCGACGAATTTGTAATGGGGGCCGGTAAGACTATTGACATCTCAATCCAGGGCGATAAGGTGATCGTTCGGGACTACGGACGTGGTATTCCACTTGGAAAAGTAGTGGATGTGGTTTCCAAAATGAATACAGGAGGCAAGTACGATACCAGGGCTTTTAAAAAATCGGTCGGACTCAATGGAGTAGGGACCAAAGCTGTGAATGCACTCTCCACATTTTTCAGGGTCGAATCGACCAGGGACGGGAAATCAAAATCGGCCGAATTCAGCTTAGGTGAGCTTCTCGATGAAGAATTCCTGGAAGAGACCTCCAGAAAACGCGGAACCAAAATAACCTTTACACCGGACGTAGGTATTTTTAAGAAGTATAAATACCGCAATGAGTATATAGAACGTATGCTCAAAAATTACGTCTATCTGAATCGCGGACTTACGATGGTCTTTAACGGCCAGAAATATTATTCGGACAACGGGCTTAAAGACCTCCTTGAGGATAATAACAGTAAAGAGAACATGCTGTATCCTATCATACATCTGAAAGGCAATGACATTGAAGTGGCTATTACCCACAGTAAGACCCAATACAGCGAGGAATATCACAGCTTTGTGAACGGGCAGCATACCACACAGGGAGGAACGCACCAATCGGCGTTCAGGGAAGCAATAGTGAAGACTATCCGGGATTACTACGGCAAAAATTACGAATCTTCAGATATCAGGAAATCTATCATTTCTGCCATTTCAATCAAGGTAATGGAGCCTGTATTTGAAAGCCAGACCAAAACAAAACTCGGTTCCACTGAAATGGGTGGCGGTTTTCCCACTGTACGAACCTATATCAATGATTTTATAGGAAAGCAATTAGACAATTATCTCCATAAGAACACCGAAGTAGCAGACAGCATTCAGCGGAAGATCATGCAGGCGGAAAAGGAGCGCAAGGAACTCTCGGGTATTAGAAAGCTGGCTAGAGAACGGGCGAAGAAAGCCAGCCTCCACAATAAGAAATTACGCGACTGCAGAATCCACCTGGGAGATATGAAGAGCGAAATTCGACTCGATTCTACTTTGTTTATCACCGAAGGCGACTCGGCCTCCGGTTCCATAACTAAATCGAGGAATGTCAATACCCAGGCTGTTTTTAGCCTCAGAGGCAAGCCGCTTAATTCCTACGGGATGTCTAAGAAGATCGTTTATGAGAACGAAGAATTCAATCTCTTGCAGGCAGCGCTGAATATTGAAGATTCTCTGGAAGACCTGCGTTATAACAATATTGTGATCGCTACCGATGCCGATGTTGACGGGATGCATATCCGGCTGTTGCTGATCACATTTTTTCTGCAGTTTTTCCCAGAATTGATCAAAGAGAATCATCTTTATATTCTCCAAACCCCTCTTTTTAGGGTGCGCAATAAAAAAGAAACAATATACTGCTATAGTCACGAAGAGAAGATGGCTGCTTTAACCAAGTTGAGTGGGAAACCTGAGATAACAAGGTTCAAAGGGTTGGGAGAGATATCCCCGGACGAGTTCAAACACTTTATAGGTGATGATATCCGTTTGGAACCGGTGATGCTCGACAAGGCGATGTCTATAGAAGAACTATTGAAATTCTATATGGGTAAAAACACGCCGGACAGGCAAGAATTTATTATTGAAAATCTTAAAGTTGAAGTTGATTTAATTGAAGAAGACAATCTGTAAATCAGCAAAATAGAATCTTTCTGAATGGAAGAGAATGGAGAAGTGAATCAAAACTGGGAAGAAGGTCAGAATGGTCATGAAGAAACCTTGACCAGGGTGACAGGTATGTACAAGGATTGGTTTTTGGATTACGCTTCTTATGTAATCCTGGAACGTGCGGTACCAGCCATTGAAGATGGATTTAAACCGGTGCAGCGCCGCATTATGCATTCGCTTAAAGAACTGGATGACGGCCGGTATAACAAAGTGGCTAATGTGGTGGGGCATACAATGCAGTACCATCCGCATGGTGATGCAAGTATCGCGGATGCCATGGTACAATTGGGCCAGAAAGATCTTCTGATTGATACCCAGGGTAACTGGGGAAATATTCTAACGGGTGACAGAGCGGCTGCGAGTCGGTATATTGAAGCACGACTGTCTAAATTCGCATTGGAAGTGGTCTTTAGCCCGAAGATCACTGAGTGGCAACAAAGCTATGACGGTCGTAAGAAAGAACCCGTTATACTCCCGGTTAAATTCCCGCTTTTATTAGCACAGGGCGCAGAGGGTATTGCCGTAGGACTATCCACGAAAATATTACCTCATAATTTTAATGAACTTATTGATGCATCGATCAAGCATTTGAGGGGGCAGCGTTTTAAGCTGTTTCCGGATTTCCCCACGGCAGGCATAATCGATGTTACCAACTATAACGAAGGAGTCCGGGGAGGAAAAATACGCGCAAGGGCCAGGATCAATCAACTGGATAAGAATACCCTGGTGATCACTGAAATCCCTTTTACCACCAACACTTCATCCCTTATTGATTCAATATTAAAGGCTAATGATAAGGGTAAAATCAAAATAAAGAAAATAGAAGATAATACAGCTGCTGAGGTAGAGATCCTGGTGCATCTTCCATCGGGTCTCTCACCCGATAAAACCATCGATGCACTCTACGCCTTTACCGCGTGCGAATCTTCAATTTCTCCTTTGGGTTGTGTGATAGAAGACAATAAACCTTTGTTTATAGGGGTTCGGGAAATGCTGCAGCGATCGACCGACAATACTGTTGAGCTCCTTAAAGCAGAACTAGAAATTCAATTGGCGGAACTGGAAGAACAATGGCATTTTGCATCGCTGGAAAGGATTTTTATCGAGAATAGAATTTATAGGGACATTGAGGAAGAGGAAACCTGGGAAGGTGTCATAACAGCTATTGACAAAGGATTAAAACCCTATACAAAACATCTCAGGCGGAAGGTAACCAGAGAAGATATTGTTCGATTGACGGAGATAAGAATAAAGCGAATCTCAAAATTCGATCTTGATAAGGCACAGCAATTTCTCGAAAGTCTTGAAGAAAAGATTGCTGAAACAAAAGACAATCTCGCTAACCTGGTCGATTATGCCATAGATTACTTCAAAGAGCTCAAGAAAAAATACGGAAAGGAAAGGAAGAGAAAATCAGAGATTCGGATTTTTGATGATATTGAGGCCACCAAGGTGGTAATACGGAATACGAAGCTGTATGTAAACCGCGAAGAAGGTTTTATCGGAACTTCGCTGAGACGAGATCAATACGTTACAGACTGCAGTGACATTGACGATATAATTGTTTTTACCAAGAGCGGAAAGATGATGATCACCAAGGTAGATTCCAAGACCTTCATCGGTAAGAATATCATCCATGTAGCTGTATTTAAAAAGAAAGATTCCCGCACCACCTATAACATGATCTATAAGGACGGTCGCGGCGGTTCCAGTTATGTAAAACGTTTTAATGTTACAGGTGTTACCCGTGATAAAGCGTATGACCTCACGGCTGGCAAGAATGGGTCTGACGTGCATTACTTTTCAGCAAATCCCAATGGAGAAGCAGAAGTAGTTATGGTAAACCTAAGGCAGGCAGGAAGCATTAAAAAATTGAAATGGGAACTCGATTTTGCGGATGTAATGATCAAAGGAAGAGCTTCCAAGGGGAATATTGTAACCAAATACTCGGTAAAGCGCATTGAGCTTAAAGAAAAGGGTATTTCTACGCTAAAACCCCGGAAGATTTGGTTCGACGAAACCGTGCAGAGACTTAATACGGATGAACGAGGTGAGTTGCTGGGTGAGTTCACAGGGCAGGATCGACTTTTGATCGTCAACCAAAAAGGAGAAGTAAAAACAACGATTCCCGAATTAGCCATGCGTTTCGACGACGATCTGATCGTGTTGGAGAAATGGAAACCTAACAAGCCGATATCGGTCATCCATTTCGACGGGGAGAAAGATCGCTATTACGTTAAAAGGTTCTTGATAGAAAAAGAAGATAGAATAGAGAAGGTTGTTTCAGACCATTCCAAATCATTTCTCGAATTGGTGTCAACAGACTGGCGCCCAATTGTGGAAATCGAGCATTCCAAACCGAGGGGCAAGGAAGCAAAACCCAACCAGCAAATAGATATAGAACAGTTTATTGCAGTTAAGGGCATCAAGGCTCATGGCAATCAACTTACGTCCGAAAAAGTCAAGAATATTAATATATTGGAACCACTGCCATTTGAAGAGCCCGAGGTGCACGAAACACGTGAGATCGAAGTGGTGGACGAAGAAAATGTGCTGGCTACTACTGAACCTAAAGCAAAAACTTCAAAAAAAAAGGCTACCGCCAAAGCGGATCAAAAGCCTTCCGAAATAGATAAAGAAGGCCAAACCAAATTATTTTAAGCCCCACCACTACTTATTTGGATTTCTGCACAGAAATATTTTTACGCATCTTCATATTCAGGAACTCAACTAGCAAGGAAAACGCAATTGCAAAGTAGAGATAACCCTTAGGTACGGCGCCAATTTCGGTATCGAATATTCTGGCATGGCTCAGATGGGCCGATTCGGCGATCAGCATAAATCCGATCAGTATCAGAAATGAAAGTGCCAGCAATTGCATCGAGGGATGCTTGTTGATAAATACGCGAATGGGATTTGCAAAAACCATCATAATAATTATCGATACAACCACCGCGATGATCATAAGTATAAGGGCGTCCATGGGTTTCTCACCAATACCATTTGTCATTCCAACGGCCGTTAAAATAGAATCGATAGAAAATATAAAATCTATGATCACGATTTGTACTATGGCCTTCGACATAGTGGTTAGATTTTTCGCTTTAATGGCATCCTCATCGTGTGTGGGCATTTCTACTTTTTCGTGAATTTCTGAGGTGCTTTTATACAAAAGAAAAAGGCCTCCAAAAAACAGGATAAGCCCTTGTCCGCTAATGCCCATAGACAACCAGGAAGTGTTGATATAGTAAAACGGATTTTTCAAACCAATGAGAAAGGAAACAGCAAAAAGTAATATGATGCGCTGCACCATAGCTAATAAGAGTCCGAAGTTGGTGGCACGTTTTTGATCCTTTTTAGGCAACTTATTGGCCGCAATGGAAATAAATACAATATTGTCTATACCGAGAACAATCTCAAGAAAGGTAAGGGTGAGCAGGGCCACCCACGCGTCTGGACTCGAAAGGATGTCGAACATATTATTTTATTTTAATGGCAGTGCCTTTGGATTTTACGGAAGTTCCCACGAGTCCGTATTCAAAAATGTATGAATTAGGTGTGGTGGACAATATTTTCATATGAATAGATTTCTCTTCCGCAATATTTTTAGGATGTAGCTTTTTAACTATGTACTCACAATCATTGATCCACCGTACCTCTGAGGTATCGCTTTTGCCCTGAAAATAATCTATTTCCAGATTGCCCTCTCTTCTAAAAGTAGTTGTCACTTCTTCGCCGTTGAGCAAGGCGCTGAACTCAAATGTCCCATATTTAAAAGCCTGGCAATCCCTTTGAGGTTCGTAACAGGAAGTTGTTAGCATGATTATCCCGGCTAATAAAAATCGTAGGATCATAGCAGCAAAATAACGAATTAGGACCGAGAATTCATAGCGGTAAGATCTTAATGAGAAGAACCTTTCTCTTTCGATCCGCCAAAAGCCTCAAAGCTGCCATCTTTGTAGAAAATAACGATCTTATCAATTGACCGCTCCTTATGTTCCGCTTGATTTTCATCTGATACGCCGGGCACCGGAGTGGGAGGATGGTTGCTTTTGGAAGGAAAGCTGCCTTTTCCGTTTAGTAACCAATACAAGTTTATCGCAGGATAGGTTTTTATCACTTTTAAAACAAATTCTAAACTAGGCTTGTTTCTGCCGGTGAGTAAATGAGAAATACTGGATCGTTGTACTCCGATCGTGTCGGCAAAAGCTGAGGCCGAAAGACCGTAATATTTTAGAATTCGCTCTAATCTTTTTATGAATTCCTCATTGTTTACCATTGTATATGAATAAGACGTCCATTTCGACCCAAACCGATGATTTAATTTAATAAAGTATTAAATTATCAATACATATAATATTATTTAAGCAACTGACATATAGTAGTCTAAGTATAATATTATAAAACTGTATATATTTTTAACATTTTTGTATACATCTATATACATGAACCCTGTTTTCAAGGCCGGGAACTGTATACAAATGTAATTAAATTAATAACAATTGTAATTGATTTTGAATGTACATTTGCACTATCTAACGATTCTCAATTTTGACTATTTCCAACATTGAATACGAAATCATAAAGGAAGAATCTATTCAAGGTAGGTATGTCAACCACCACCATATAGAACCTTTTTTAAAATCAATAAACCAAAAGTGGTTGTTAGAAGATTTGGGTCGCTCTGTACAGAACAGAAGTATTTATAGTTTAACTATCGGTACTGGCAAAAAGCGAGTTCTAATATGGTCTCAAATGCACGGGAATGAAAGTACTACTACCAGGGCCGTATTGGATTTGATCAACACTTTAAAAGTGGATTCGGATATTTCTCGTGAAATACTAAAAAACTGTACGATCAAAATTATTCCATTGCTCAATCCGGATGGCGCCCTTGCCTACACC
>JBPCUI010000010.1:0-3772 GCA_051011235.1 Flavobacteriaceae bacterium | reverse complement strand
TTCCTATACTGCGCTTTCCGTTTATTGGGCCAATCACTATTTCTATGAAAGCAATCAGCGGCTTCATGCAAATCTTGCCCAGGATTTGATAGATGCAAAATTCGTGGAACAGAGCCCGTTTGACGAGGATGGCACTCCAAACAAGGCCTTATTCGGTGACATCATGCACGATATGATGGCAGTAAACCGGGCAATAGAAGTATACCTGCTCGACGAAGCAGGTACCGTACAATACTCGGTAGTATTGGACCACGACTCAACGATCGAAACTCCCAGGCAAGTGGCTCTCGAACCAATAGAGTCATTTATCGCATCCAACGGGGAGAAGTACATCTTAGGTGATGATCCCAGAGATCCTGAGAAAAAGAAAACATTCTCAACAGCCCATTTTACAAAAAATGATAAAGCAGGCTATATCTATATCATACTTGCAGGTGAGGAATTCATTGCCACCAGAGGCGTTTTACTGGGTAGCTATTTCGGAAAATTAGGCTTAGGAGGTTCCATATTAACCCTGATTTTTACCGGTTTACTCGGAATTGTATCAATTTGGTACCTCACCAGGAATCTGCGAGAGATTGTTTATGCCGCCCAGAGGTTTGAGGAAGGGGATTTGCAATATCGCATTGAAGAAGCCGAAAAGATGGATCTGGCCGGAGTCGCTGTCACTTACAATCAAATGGCAGAGACCATACTCTTTGATATTCAGAAAATCAAATCCCTCGAGAGATTGAGAAGTGAGCTTATCGCTAACATATCGCATGATCTACGGACCCCGCTGTCTATTATACAAGGCTATATTGAAACACTTCAGATCAAGGATGGGGAACTCAATAGGAATGAGCGTGAGGCCTATTTAACCACGATACGAAAAAGCAGTGAACGCCTGGAAAAACTTATTACACAACTTTTTGAGTATTCCAAACTGGAGACAAATCAGATCGTTCCAAAAAAAGAGCCTTTTCTTATCAATGATCTCATAAGTGATATTCAACAGGAGTACAGCATTCTCGCGCAGGAAAAGTCCATTTTGCTGGAACTGTCTTTAGATAAAAGTGCACCACAGGTTTTCGCAGACATTTCGCTGGTGGAGAGGGCCATACAAAATCTGCTGGAGAACGCTTTAAAATTTACCCCCAAACACGGCAAAGTGATTATGGAGATCCGATCAGAAAAGCAACAGGTGGAGATTACAGTGCGCGATAATGGTCCTGGAATAAAACAGGAGCACCAGGAATTGATATTCGAGCGATATCGAAGAACAGACAATACCACGGCCAAAGAAGGATCCGGACTGGGACTGGCCATTGTGAAAAAAATCATAGAGATTCATAATTCACAGATAGAAGTGTTAAGCGCTCCGGAACAGGGAACATCGTTTCGTTTCCGCCTCCCTGTATATGCAAAAAGTCTGGCTTAAAGTGCTGGTGTTGTTTAAGCTTTAATACCTATATTTAGGCAAAAGACGCTATGCTTCTTACAGAAACGCAATTGGATACATTTTTGCAAACCCGGAATTACACGGAGGAGCTTTGTGAACCATTAGAAATTGAAGATTATGTAGTGCAGCCAGTTGAAGATGTCTCCCCACCTAAATGGCATCTGGGCCATACCACATGGTTTTACGAAGAATTTATCCTGAAACCCCATGCTCCGGGCTATAAACTATTTGATGGGGGTTTTGCCTTTGTTTTTAACAGTTATTACGAAGCCGTTGGCAAACGTGTTGTTCGGGCCGATCGGGGAAACCTTTCCAGGCCCTCAGTTCAACGAGTATACGATTTTCGTCATTATGTCACTACTGCGATCAAGACACTTTTCGAATCCGGTAATAATGATTCACTGCTATACTTGCTCGAAATTGGGATACATCATGAAAAACAACACCAGGAACTTCTTCTAACCGATATCAAATATATTTTAGGGAATAACCCACTATTACCTGTGTATTCCGAACAATTCCCAGAAATCGAAGCACTTCAAACAGACCAGCAATGGATCGCTATGAATGAAGGTATCTATGAGATAGGTCATAATTCAACAAACTTCTGCTACGACAATGAACTGGGTAGGCATAGAGTATTCCTGGAGGCCTATGAGATTTCTGACCGATTGGTAACGAATAGAGAATATCTAGAATTCATAAAAGCCGGAGGGTATCGGCAATTTGACCTATGGCATGCCGAAGCATGGGATTGGGTGTGTCAGAATACTGTAATATCTCCTTTATACTGGCACCAGATCGATGGGAAATGGTATTGTTATACTATGGGCGGATTAGCAGAATTACAACTGGATGCCGCAGTTACTCACATCTCCTATTATGAAGCATTTGCCTACGCGCAGTGGAAGGAATGTAGATTGCCTACCGAATTTGAGTGGGAAGCAGCGCAGCTGAATTTCGATTGGGGTATCCGTTGGGAATGGACCGAGAGTGCCTATTTGCCCTATCCGGGTTATAAAAAAGCCGATGGCGCACTCGGCGAATACAATGGCAAATTTATGGTAAATCAAAAAGTATTGCGCGGGGGTTCCATAGCAACTCCGAAACTTCATACACGAGCGACTTATCGAAATTTTTTTCATCCTCAATTGCGTTGGCAATTTACGGGGTTAAGGTTAGCGAAATAATTGCGACTTAGGCATTATGCAACACAAAACCATAACCAATTTTATCAAGCAATTTGAAGAAGACGTGTACAAGGGACTGACCGATTTCCCTAAGCATCTTTCCTCAAAATATTTTTATGATGAACGAGGTGACCGGCTCTTCCAGCAGATTATGCACATGCCTGAATATTATCTCACAGACTGTGAATTTGATATTCTGACCCATCACAAAGAGCAGATTATCCAATGGTTTGAAAAAGGTTCAGCAGATATCAACCTAATTGAATTAGGGGCAGGCGACGGCAAGAAAACAAAAATTTTGCTGGAGCATATGGTCAATCGGAATTTACAGTTTAAATATACTCCTATAGATATTAGCCAAAATGCACTGCATAAATTAGAACGATCAATTGAACAGGAGCTGCCGGATGTAGAAGTAGCAACCCGGCAAGGTACTTACTTCGAGGTATTACAACACCTAAGCACGCTGAATGGCAGCAAGAAAGTAATTCTCTTTTTAGGCTCCAATATTGGTAATTTACTACATGCGGATGCCGTGGAATTTCTTGGCAAGTTACAGAAAGTTATGACCGAGGATGATCTTCTTCTCATCGGTTTCGACCAGAAAAAAAACCCTCAAACCGTTTTGAATGCCTATAATGATCCTGCGGGCATTACAGAGGATTTCAACAAGAATATCCTATTGAGAATAAATAAAGAACTCAGCGGCAACTTTGTTCTGGAAAATTTTCTTCACTGGGAAGTTTACGACCCCGAAACAGGTACTGCCAAAAGTTACCTGGTATCCAAAAAAGAGCAAACCGTTTCAATTGATGCCCTGGGCCTAAAGGTTGTGTTTAAGCCTTGGGAAACCATACATACCGAAATTTCCCAGAAGTACGATGATGAAATAGTCAATTGGCTGGCCGGGAAAGCGGGCTTGTCTGTTGAGGCGGTATTTAGTACTCAAAATCAGGCTTATAAAAACTATATTTTCAAAAAAAGAAAAAATGAAAGCAATTTGGAATAATACCGTACTCGCAGAAAGTGACGATACGATAATTGTGGAAAACAATCATTATTTTCCTACTGAGAGCATTAATAATGAATATTTTAAAGAAAGTGATACGCATACGACCTGTCCGTGGAAAGGACAGGCGTC
>JBPCUI010000009.1:0-5866 GCA_051011235.1 Flavobacteriaceae bacterium | reverse complement strand
TATGACGATACATATAAGGGCATTCAGGTTGTTTACGGCAAGGAAAATATTCGGGAAACTTTAGGCGAAGTATTGGCCGATCATGGTAAAAAGCAAATTCGTATTGCCGAGACTGAGAAATACCCACACGTAACCTTCTTCTTCAACGGCGGAAGGGAAGTACCTTTCGAGGGAGAAGATAGGATTCTCTGTGCCTCTCCTAAAGTTGCAACTTACGACCTTAAACCGGAGATGAGCGCATTTGAAGTAAGGGATGCTATTATTCCGGAATTAAAAAAAGGTGAAGTAGATTTTGTATGCCTAAATTTCGCCAACCCTGATATGGTAGGCCATACGGGCATAATGTCTGCTGCTATCAAAGCTTGTGAGACCGTCGATAGTTGTGCCGAGGCAGTAATTAGTGCAGGTTTGGAGCAGGGATATACAACCCTGGTTATCGCCGATCACGGAAACTGCGACACGATGATCAACCCGGACGGTTCGCCTAATACAGCCCATACGACTAACCCCGTACCCCTTATTGTTGTTGATCCGGATATAGGGCATGTGAAAAGTGGTGTTTTGGGAGACATCGCTCCTACGATACTAAAACTCATGGGCATTGAGAAACCGGCTTTGATGACACAAAACAGCCTGATCTAGGCATTTATAATACATTTACATTCTATGATTAAGGTCAAGACACGAGAAGAAATAGAGCTCATGCGAGAAAGCGCACTCGTCGTATCCAAAACATTGGGTATGTTGGCATCCGAGATAAAACCGGGCGTAAATGCACTTTACCTCGATGGCCTTGCCGAAGAATTCATTCGCGATCATGGGGCAGAACCAGGATTTCTGGGTATGTACGATTTTCCAAACACCTTAAATATGAGTCCTAATGCACAGGTGGTCCATGGGATTCCAAATAAAGAGCCTCTGAAAGAAGGTGATATTATTTCAGTAGACTGTGGAGCGGTCATGAATGATTTTTACGGGGATCACGCTTATACATTTGAAGTGGGTGAGGTTCCAGCTGAAGTAAAAAAATTATTACGTGTTACCAAGGAGTCCCTCTATATGGGAATACGGCAGTTCCGGGCTGGTAATCGCGTGGGCGATGTAGCCTTTGCCATCCAACATTACTGTGAGAGTCATGGTTATGGTGTTGTTAGGGAATTGGTAGGTCACGGCTTGGGTAAAAAATTACACGAGGCTCCGGAAATGCCAAACTATGGCAAAAGAGGCAGAGGCAAAAAATTTGTAGAAGGTATGGTGGTGGCCATAGAGCCTATGATCAATATGGGGACCCGCAGGATCAAACAACTCGAAGATGGCTGGACAATACTTACTGCAGACGGTCTTCCAAGCGCTCATTTTGAACATAATGTGGCTATAGTGAACGGAAAACCTGAACTTCTTTCCACATTTCAATACGTTTATGATGCCCTTGGTATCAAAACAAATGAAGAGGACGAATTCCGCCAATCCAAGTTGGTGTGATTCGAATTATCACCGAGTAACGAGAAGGATCTCAGTCTAAGTGTAATGAAAAACATCTTTAGTTATCTCCTGAATCGTATCCCCAGACCGGCACTCATTAAGTTGAGTTACCTGATCAGGCCTGGTATAGCATTCGCCCTTAGCGGTTCAAGGTATACAGATCCTATTGATGGTAGACATTTTAGAAAATTTTTACCCTACGGATATGAACGACCACGTGCAAATGTGCTTTCCCCTTCTACCCTATCACTGGAACGGCACAGGCTCCTTTGGTTGTTTTTGAGGGAGAAAACCGATTTCTTTACTGCCCCTGCCAGAGTTTTACACTTCGCACCAGAGCAGGCCTTCTACAAACGATTCAGGAAATTAAAACATATTGAATATACAACTACGGACCTTAATTCTCCTTTGGCCGATGTAGCTGCTGATATTTGCCAGCTTCCTTTCCAGGATAATTCATTTGATGTTATCTTATGTAACCATGTGTTGGAACATATTCCGGACGACGCATTAGCAATGCAGGAACTATATCGTATTATGAAGCCGGGGGGTTGGGGTGTATTCCAAATTCCCCAGGATCTCACAAGGGCTGTGACCTTCGAAGATGATACAATTACGGACAAAAAGGACAGAGCTCGCATTTTTGGTCAGTACGACCATGTACGTATTTATGGCAGGGATTACTTTGACAAGCTGCGTTCTGTTGGTTTTGAGGTCGAGGAAGTGAATTACACTTCGGAATTAAAGCCCGAAGAAATTGACCGCTTTCGCCTGGCACAAGGTGAGATCATTCCTTTGGTGAGCAAGTGAATTCTACCGGGTGATTATCTCGGCAAAACCTTCAGTCATAAATTCCTCAGCTTCCCCGCTGTCATCCAGGTAAATAATATAGGCCTCCAAATTCCTTTCCTCCGACAATATTAATTTTGTGTCTGCCAGTTCCATTGCCATAAAGGCTGTGGCAAATGCATCGGCGCGGGCACAGGTCCTGGCTATCACACTGCTGCTTAAGACTTTGGAATTTTTGGTGTAGCCTGTTTTCGGGTCGATCGTGTGAACATACTTTTCACCGCTTATGGAATCTACCCTGAACTTGCGATAATTGCCGGAAGAAGCCATTGCATTGTTCTTGAGATAAATAGTCCGCATAAGCTTTCTTCCCTCGGTTACCCGGGGATCATCAATCCCTACAACCCAAGGTTTCTTCTTCTGACGGTTCTCACCCCTGGCAAGCAACTCCCCTCCTACTTCAATCAGGTAATTCTCTATATCGATTTCATCGAGTAGCCTTCCCAGGCGGTCTACGGCGTATCCTTTTGCTACTGCATTGAAATCGAAACGGATCTGCGGCCGTGATTTAATAACCCGACCATTTGCGGTCAGATTAACTTTTGAGAATCCTACATATCTGAGCAAACTATCAACTTTACTGCTGTCCAAATCAATTTGCTTTCCCGGTCCAAAGCCCCATGCATTGACCAGGACGCCTACCGTTGGATCAAAATAACCATCAGTACTGTTATATACTTCCTTTGAAAGTTCAAAAACCTCTCTGAACATATGGTCCACAGTAATGGTAGAATCGCCCTTATTAATCCTGGAAATATCCGATGCCGGGATATAGGTAGACATTGACTGATTTACCACAGCAAATACAGAATCAATTTCCGACTGCAGATCAGTTGGTTCCTGTGTTAAATAAATTATGCTGTAACTGGTGCCAAGCGCAGGTCCGGCTGCCACATTCCTAATCCATTGTTTCTCTGTGGCACATGCGCTGATGAGGGCAGTTAAACCAATAACTAATACCCTATTAGTTAACTGCGATAAGTCCGTCATAGTCTACAATATAAGGTTCATTCAGATATACCGGCAGATTTCTGTCTGAGGCATTTGACAAGCCTACACCAGCGTAAAAGGTAAGGGCTTCATGATTAATTGCATGTGCCCTGACCTTATCCATTATTTCTATGTCATAGACTGTAGGGTCTTCAGGGTAAGGAACATTTCGAACCACAATAAAGTACATTTGTTTTGCCTTAAGGCAGACGAACTGTGGATTGGATTTAGGCTTACTGTTCACACCTAAAAACTCATAGCCATCGGCCTCGAGTTGCTTCCCCACTATATTCATCGCGAGGTTATGTAATTCCTGAATGCTAAGTGCTTTCACTGATCCGGATTAAAAAACCGATATGATCATATCGGTTTCTTTTAATTTTTAGAATACAATAAGTAAACCCCTATCCTCCGAAATCATCAAAGCGAATATGCTCATCCGGAATGCCGAAGTCTTCACCCATCTTCTGTACCGCCTTGTTCATAAGTGGTGGTCCACAGAAATACAACTCAATATCTTCAGGTGACTCATGATCATCTAAGTAATTATCAATCACGCAGTTGTGAATAAATCCTACAAATCCGTCTCCGGGAGCATCCAGGTTTTCCTTTACTTTCCAGTTGTCTTCTTCTAATGGCTCTGACAGTGCCAGGTAGAATTTGAAGTTCGGGAATTCCCTTTCCAGCTCCCTGAAATGTTCTATATAAAACAATTCACGTTTGGAACGACCTCCGTACCAAAAGCTTACTTTCCTGTTTGTTTTCAAAGTCTGGAATAAGTGGTAGAGGTGGGAACGCATTGGCGCCATTCCGGCTCCTCCGCCAACATAAAGCATCTCTGATTTGGATTCGTTAATAAAGAATTCTCCGTAAGGTCCTGAGATGGTAACCTTATCTCCAGGTTTTTGAGCAAAAATATAAGAAGAGGCAACACCCGGATTAACATCCATCCAACTATTTTTAGCCCGGTCCCAGGGTGGAGTTGCAATTCGAACATTCAGCATGATCTCTCTGCCCTCTGCAGGATATGAAGCCATTGAATATGCTCGTTCAACCGTCTCTGTATTTTTCATTACCAGTGGCCAAAGATTAAATTTATCCCATTCCGTCTGGAATTTATCCGGCGTCTCGTGTTCTTCAGGGTGAGCAGTAATATCTACATCAGCGTACTTGATCTCGCAGGGTGGGATCTCAATCTGGATATATCCCCCGGCTTTATAAGCCATATCCTCTGGTATCTGAACAACAAACTCTTTAATAAAGGAGGCCACATTGAAATTCCTGGCAACTGTTGCTTCCCATTTCTTAATTCCAAATACTTCTTCCGGAATGGTAATATCCATATCCTGCTTCACCTTCACCTGACAGGCAAGACGAGCGCCATCGTTTAATTCCCGCTTAGAGAAATGAGGAGTTTCTGTGGGTAAGGCTTCACCCCCACCCGACATTACATGGCATTCACATTGGATGCAAGTTCCACCACCTCCACATGCCGAAGGAAGGAAGATTTTTTGATTACCCAAAGTGGACAAAAGTGAACTGCCCGAAGGTACCTCAATCTGCTTTTCGCCGTTGATGGTAATCGTCACCGGACCTGAAGGCGCTAATTTCTCTTTGGTAAACAGTAATAGAGCTACCAGAGACAATATCAGAATCATGAAAGCTATAACGGTAATTACTATGGTTCCTAAGGTGCTTGCTAATAACATGCTTATTCTTTTATCGCGTCGTTATAGGAGACAGACTTTTCATCGATCTCTTTCTTATCTTTCTTTTCTTTTTCTTCTTCTTTCTGTACGGTTGTGGTTTCAGGAGCTGCTGCAGGCTCATCGCCTCCTGTAAGCATCCCGCCAAAACTCTGGAATCCAATACCCATCAATCCGGTAATGATGAAAGTTATTCCAAGTCCTCTCAAAGGTGCAGGGACGTTGGAATAGCGAATTTTTTCCCTGATAGCAGCAATCGCCAGAATGGCCAGGAACCACCCGATCCCTGAACTAATACCGTAATTTAAGGCGAGGCCAAAACTTGCAATCTCCCTCGACTGCATAAATAAGGAACCCCCAAGGATTGCACAATTTACCGCGATAAGCGGCAGGAAGATCCCGAGTGAATTATATAAAGCCGGTGAGAATTTTTCAACCACGATCTCAACCAATTGAACCATGGTTGCGATTGTTGCGATAAACATGATAAAAGATAGGAAACTGAGGTTGTAATCTGCATATTCCGGACCTAACCAAACGAGCGCCCCGTCTCTGAGCAAATACTGGTCGAGCAACCAGTTCAACGGCACAGTTACGGCCAGTACAAATATCACTGCCGCGCCCAGGCCAACAGCCGTTGCTACCTTCTTAGACACTGCCAGATAGGAACACATCCCGAGGAAAACAGCAAAAACCATATTGTCTATAAAGATCGATCTGAAAAATAATTCTATGTGCTCTAACATCACTTACGGTTTTTAATTTTCTTCAATTAATGTCCTGTTTTTGGAGCGTTGAACCCAAATTATGATACCTACAACTATTAGTGCAGCCGGTGG
>JBPCUI010000008.1:0-3318 GCA_051011235.1 Flavobacteriaceae bacterium | reverse complement strand
AAATTGGTAATGACCCCAGGGGTGACTCAAGGGATAAGCGATATAATTCGGCACCCACTATATTAATATCGAAACCCACATTTTGTCCAACAACGAAATTGGCTTTGTCAAGAGCTGAATTAAAAAGCGCGAGGACTTCCTCAATGGGCCTGCCCTCTTTTGAAGCCAATTCAGTAGAAATACCGTGAATTTTTTCTGCCTCGTACGGAATTTCAAAATTCCCCGGGGCTATCAGAAAGTCCTGATGCTCCAACAGCGCACCCATCTCATCGTGCAGTTGCCAGGCGATCTGGACACAGCGTGGCCAATTATCAGTGTCGCTTATGGGGGCGTCCCACCGTTTGGGCAGACCAGTAGTTTCGGTATCAAAAATTAGGTACATAAGGGATTATTACCAATTAAAAGTACCGATAAAAATAGCCAAAACAATGCTCATGGGAAAAGTCATTTATCAGGAGTTATTAACCTTTCTTTCGTCAATTGATCCTTTATTAGCCATTTAAATAATTATTATATTGAACATTATGAAATCTGATAGTTCGAATTTATTCAATCACAATAACTTAGTACTTTTTTTACTTGCCATTTGTTTTTGCAATTCACTTGTGGTCCATGGCCAAAATGAAGTTGACGGGCCAAATTTTATAATCATTTTTGCAGACGATCTGGGTTATGGAGACCTGGGCTCATATGGTCACCCCAGCATTGCCACACCAAATTTGGACAAGTTGGCGGAAGAAGGGCAAAAGTGGACGAATTTCTATGCAGCGGCAAGTGTTTGTACCCCAAGCAGGGCATCCATATTAACGGGGAGGTTAAGTGTGCGAAGTGGTATGACAAGCCATAAAAGAAGGGTCCTGTTCCCAGATTCCAAATACGGTTTGCCCAGAAGTGAAATTACCCTCGCGGAGAAACTCAGGGAAGCAGGGTATCGCACGGCCTGCATTGGCAAATGGCACCTGGGGCATAAAGAGCGCTATTTACCCACAAACAATGGCTTTGATTATTATTTCGGAATTCCCTATTCGAATGATATGGACCGTGTTGGTGAACTTGATTCGCAGGAATACTGGAGCCAACCCGATAGTTTAATTACAACAGAGAATTTTAACGTACCGCTATTGCGCAATACAGAGATTATTGAGCGACCAGCAAATCAAAATACCATTACTAAGCGGTATTCAGAGGAGGCCGTATCTTTCATCAAGCGAAGCAACGGCGAGCCCTTTTTTCTTTACCTCGCCCATAGTCTACCTCATGTCCCTTTATTTGCTTCGGAAAGATTTATTGGTAAAAGCCGGCGCGGTCTCTATGGCGATGTTGTGGAAGAAATTGATCACGGAATTGGGTTGATCCTTAAAACACTTAAAGAAGAGGGTTTATATAAAAATACAGTGGTCGTATTTACATCAGATAACGGACCCTGGTTAACTTTTAAAAAGAACGGTGGAAGTGCCGGACTCCTCAGGGCAGGGAAAGGCACGACCTGGGAGGGCGGCATGAGAGTGCCGGGAATATTCTGGGGACCGGGTATCGTTAAACCGGGTACCAGATACGATATTGGTTCTACTATGGATCTTTATACAACGTTTATTTCTATGGCCGGAATAGATTTGCCTGAGGACCGGATCATTGATGGATTTGATATTAGTCAGACCTTGCAAACGGGTAAGCCCAGTTCCAGAAAGCAATTGTTCTATTACCGGGGAACTGATATTTACGCGCTACGTTATGGCGCTTACAAAGCACACTTCATCACAGAAGGTGCCTATGGGGAGTTCGGAGGAAAAGAAACCCACAATCCTCCTTTACTTTACAACCTGGCAGAAGACCCCTCAGAAACCACAAATATTGCGGATAAGCACCCCGATATATTGAAAGAAATCCTTACTGTTCTTGACCGGCATAAAGCCAATTTGGTTCCGGGTCCGGACCAAATGACAGCACGCGATAAAAGACCGTGAATTGCGTGTTGTATTAAGAGAAAAGATGTATATTTGCCGACCTTTAAAATAGAATTAATAACCAGGGTCGTGTACCCTTTTAAAATTAATGTGATATGCCAGTTCGAATAAGACTTCAAAGACACGGTAAAAAAGGAAAGCCATTTTATTGGATCGTAGCCGCAGATTCGCGAGCGAAAAGAGATGGTAAATTTCTTGAAAAACTCGGAATATATAATCCAAATAAAAATCCGGCTATTATTGATCTCAATGTGGACAACTCGGTCAAATGGCTCGAAAATGGAGCACAGCCGAGCAATACTGCTCGCAGGATTCTATCCTACAAAGGGGTATTACTTAAGAGACATTTGTTAGTCGGCCTTAGAAAAGGAGCTCTTACAGAGGAGCAGGTAGAAGCAAAGTTTAAGGCTTGGATAGCTGAGAAAGAAAAATCCATTGCACAGAAAACGGAAGGACTTGAGAAAGTTAAAGCCGAGGCTAAAGCAAAAGCATTAGCAGCCGAGAAAGAGGCCAATGAAAAAAGATTAATGGCTGCTGCAGCTGAGGAATCAGCTGAAGATGAAAGTGCTGAGGTCACTGAAGGAGCAGAAGAAACAGCAGCTGAAATAGTTGTGGAGGAAGCTGAAGCTGCCGCAGAAACCGCAGCTGAAGAGACCCCGCAAGCGGAGGTCGAAGAAGTTGCTGAAGAAGCTAAAGCTGCTGAAGAAGCTGTAGTTGAAGAGGCGCCGAAGGCGGAGGAAGAAAAAGTTACGGAAGAGGCCAAAGCCACTGAAGAAGCCGCAGTAGAAGAAACCCCGCAGGCAGAGGCAGAAAAAGTTGCTGAAGAAGCTCCAACCGAAGAGGTAGCTCAGGAGACAGAGGCTAAAGAAGATGCCGCTACTGAAACAAGCGCCGAAGCAGAAGAATCAGCTTCTGAAGAAGTTGCGGAGGAATCAGAAGATAAGGCTGGCGGGAAAGAAAAATAAAGGCTTCGGATGCGAAAAGAAGATTGCTTCTTTCTGGGCAAGATAGTATCCAAGCATGGTTATAAGGGCGAAGTATTAATTAAACTCGATACAGACGAGCCCGAAATCTACGAGAATATGGAATCAGTATTTGTTGCAATAGGCAGCAATCTGGTTCCATTTTTTATTGACCGGTGTAGATTGCACAAATCCAGTTTGCTGAGGGTGCGTTTTGAAGATGTCGATGATGAAGAAAGCGCCAATTCGATTATGGGATCTGAATTATACCTTCCCCTGGATATGCTACCCAGACTAAGTGGTAACAAATTTTACTATCACGAAGTGATTGGATTTTCTCTCCAGGATGAAAAACACGGTTTTATTGGCAATATCACAGCGGTCAATGATGT
>JBPCUI010000007.1:0-3126 GCA_051011235.1 Flavobacteriaceae bacterium | reverse complement strand
GTCTTTTATAGATGTTCGGGTATCTCCGTTATTCAGCTGCACCGGCCTGGTCCCTTGCCAGGCCAACTCGAGCATTGAACCAAAAGCGTCTTTACTGCTACCTGAAATAGTGCCGCTGCCCATCATATCTCCGCTGTTGACCTTACAACCGTTTACTGTGTGATGAGCCAGCTGTTGAGCCATTGTCCAATACATATACTTAAAATTCGATTTTGTGACCGTAGTACTGGAACCGTCCTCAGCTATTATGGCAGCTTCCAGGTTTATATCATAACTTTTTTTGCCACTGGAAAGCAGGTAGGGCAGGGGTTCTGGATCTTGTTCGGGACTTTCTGTCCTGTAAGGTTCAAGTGCATCCAGAGTGACAATCCAGGGCGATATGGAAGATGCAAAGTTCTTTGCCAGGAACGGGCCCAGGGGTACGTACTCCCACTTTTGAATATCCCTGGCACTCCAATCGTTAAAAAGAACCAAGCCGAATATATATTCTTCAGCTTCAGCTACGGGAACTGATTCACCCATCTTGTTGGCATCCGTGGTGATAAAAGCCATCTCAAGCTCAAAATCGACCATTTTGGAAGGACCATAGACCGGCTCCTTAGCATTTTTAGGAAGTGTTTGCCCTTTAGGCCTTTTAATAGCCGTTCCGCTGGGAATAATCGTAGAGCTTCTACCGTGGTAACCAACAGGAATATGAAGCCAATTGGGCATTAAGGCGTTTTCCGGATCTCTGAACATTGTGCCGATATTGGTGGCGTGTTCCTTGCTGGAATAAAAATCGGTATAATCACCAATCTGCACCGGTAATTTCATCTCAACTTCCGACAAGGAGAATAAAACAGCTTCCCGGTGATCTTTTTGGTCCCTTAATACAGGATTGTTCTCCTCAAATAGCTCACTGATGCGATTGCGCACCAATCTCCAAGTCTTTTTACCGTTAGAAATAAAGTCGTTCAGAGTATCCTGAAGAAATATATCGTCTGCAAGCGAAATGCCTTCGAAATACCCCAATTGATGCAACGCACCCAGGTCAATGGCAAAATCGCCTATTCTACTACCAACAGTAACGATGTCGTCTGGCGTAAGGAAAACCCCAAAAGGAATATTTTGAATAGGAAAATCGGAATCATTCTCAACCGGAAGCCAGGATTTAAGTTGAGGATTGTTTGCAGTTATCGACATAGAACGGTTGTTAATTTTTATTTGATAAAATAGGTTCAAATATATTATTAAATTCCCATTTTAAATGGGGCAATTTGTACTTTTACTGCTCATAAAAGATCAATACAGCACTATGGAAAGAGACCGGCAGATTTTTGACCTTATCGAAGCCGAAAGGAAGAGACAAATTAATGGAATTGAACTTATTGCTTCGGAGAATTTTACTAGTCCGCAGGTTATGGAGGCGGCAGGTTCTGTATTGACTAATAAGTATGCCGAGGGCTACCCGGGAAAGCGTTACTACGGTGGCTGCGAGGTAGTGGATGAGGTAGAACAACTGGCAATTGACCGCGCGAAAGAGCTGTTCGGTGCTGTTTATGCTAATGTCCAGCCACATTCGGGAAGTCAGGCTAATGCTGCCGTATACCAGGCTTGCTTACAACCTGGCGATACCATTCTTGGTTTTGATCTATCGCATGGAGGTCATCTAACTCATGGTTCTCCTGTAAATTTTTCTGGCAAGTTGTACCGGCCTGTCTTCTACGGAGTGGATGAATCCACAGGAAGAATAAATTATGAAAAGATCCAGGAAATAGCCGAGAAAGAGCGCCCAAAGTTGATCATTGCCGGGGCCTCGGCATATTCACGAGATATGGATTTCAAGCGTTTCCGGGAGATTGCAGACAGTGTCGATGCACTTTTATTGGCAGATATTGCACATCCGGCCGGATTGATCGCAAAGGGTATTATGAACGACCCGGTACCACATTGTCATTTTGTGACAACAACAACACATAAGACATTAAGGGGACCAAGAGGGGGTTTGATTCTGATGGGTGAAGATTTTGAAAACCCTTTTGGAATACGATTAAAAAATGGAAATCTGAGAAAAATGTCTGCATTGATAAATCTTGCGGTATTCCCGGGAAATCAGGGAGGCCCGCTAGAGCATATTATTGCAGCAAAGGCGGTGGCTTTTGGTGAGGCCCTGACCGATGAGTTTCTGCGCTACATGATTCAGGTGAAGAAAAATGCGGCTGCAATGGCTGCTGCCTTCGTGGAACTGGATTATAAAATTATTTCGGGAGGTTCGGACAACCACATGATGCTAATTGATCTGCGCAACAAAAATATAACTGGGAAAGATGCCGAAAACGCCCTGGTAAAAGCCGATATAACTGCCAATAAAAATATGGTTCCATTTGACGATAAATCACCATTTGTCACTTCGGGAATACGATTTGGTACTGCTGCCATCACAACACGCGGTATGGAAGAAAAGGACATGCCCGTAATTGTTGAGTTAATCGATCAAATAATTCAACACCCTGAAGATGAACTGGTAGCTGCCGAGGTTAAAAGGAGGGTAAATGATTTAATGGGTAATCGACCTTTATTCAGCACAGAGAATGCAACGCTGATGGAAGAATAGGCAGATAATATACTAGTGGTTTAGCATTAAGAGTTCGCCGCTGATAATTCGCTTATTGGAAAGTTCATAAATTACCGCATCTTCCTGATAATCAACATATAACCCCCAATATTTAAATTAATCCTTTTTATTATTTTTCGCCTGCTCTATACTGGCAATTTTAAGCTCGTTTTCCAGGAGATCCTCTTCAAATACCGGGATATAAATTTCATAAGGTACCTCTTTGAAGTTTCTGGTCAAAACTCCGAGATGATCTGAAAACACATTAAAAATATCCACCAGTTGTTCCTGAATGCTGTGCTTGTATATTTTTTTTATGATGATTGAACAATCTTCTAAAAAAATAGCGAATTCTTCCACATCGAGCAGCGCGTCGTTAAGCAACTGTAATTCGAATAATGCGGTATCCAGGGGAGAGATGGATGAGCCGGTAAAGGGATCGATCTGTGTTCTTGCCCAGTTTCCTTCTTTAAGACTAGCAGACATTTCCAGCAAGTCAATTGGGCAATCCATTTCAATAACCAAATTGACAC
>JBPCUI010000006.1:0-2626 GCA_051011235.1 Flavobacteriaceae bacterium | reverse complement strand
GCCCTTGTGGCCCTTCTTGCAATATGGGAGGAGCAATCTTGGATGTAAACAAAGATTCGTTTTGACTGCTTACAGTAAAAGTACCATCGCCATTATCACTAAAATAGATACTTTGACCATCTGCCCCTTGGGCCCCTATAGCACCTCTCTCACCTTGATCACCTTTAGGTCCCTGTGGCCCTGTGGCTCCGGTTTCCCCTTGTTTTCCCTTTTCGCCTTGCGCTCCTTGCTCTCCCTGAGGTCCGACAGCACCATCAACTCCGTCCGACCCATCGATACCGGCTGGGCCTTGTTTTCCCTGAGGCCCTTCTGGCCCTGCATCGCCCGTATCTCCTTTAGCACCGATTGGTCCTTGTGGTCCGGCAGCCCCGGTTACGCCATCGGCGCCATCAGCTCCGTCAGCACCGGCAGGTCCTTGTGGGCCGGTTTCACCTTGTATTCCCTGTTCGCCTTGTGGTCCTCGTGTTCCGGCGTCGGACGATGACGTTGACTGGTTAACAGGTTCATTAAAGTTAAATGAAGAACCATCTGCATTGTAAACAGTTATGGAACCATCTTCATTTTGGGTTAAAGAAAATCCGGGTCCGTTGGTATTGGAACACAGGCTATTCCATTTTCTTCCATTGTAATGGTAAACACAAGAGGTATCCGTATTGTAGACCAATGCTCCTGGCAGAGGTTTGATTTTTTGCATCAATGCCGTATTCACTCTGGACAGGACAAGCGCCTTATTTCTGCTCTCCAATTCGAGCAGGGAAGCCCCGTCAATTTCATCCGGGTTATCACCAACTTTTAGTTGGGCCTGAGTTACTGTGCATGTAAAAAGTAGTAGTGCGAGTAAGAATAAAGGTCTTAGCATGGGGAAAATTTGTTCCCAAACTACACCCTATCGCGTTTTTGTAGAAATAATAGTTGTCAAATTGTAAGAAAAGTATGTAAAAAGTACTATTGTTGAGGTTATAATCGGCTGATTTATTGAATATTATCAAATAAGCCGTGTTGCCTTATATGTTATTGAATATAATGGAAGACGGTTGATTTCAGATATCCAGGATTTAATCGGTTCTTTCCAGATAAAGAAATCCCTGAAAATTAAGACCGAGATCGTCCATAGATACCAGATAAAAATAAACACCTCCGGGTAGGCCCTGATCTCTGTTAATCACTATATTATCCACATTAGAAAAGCCTCCAAATTCATCCCTGTAGTTCTGCATTTCAAATACGAGCAACCCATTTCGATCATAGATACGCAAGCTGTTATTCGGACTTTCCTCTAATTCCGGTATTACAAGTAAGTCGTTGATTCCATCACCATTTGGTGTAAGCAAGTAATTATCAAGGGTGAGAACATCGGCCGGTTCGGCCAGGCTGCCAAAGGTAATGATCTCATAATCGTCTGGAATAAAGGTATTGGAACTGACAACACCATTGTCCAAATCGCCGGTGACGCTTGCGGTTCCAAGCGGAAGCCATCGGCTTGCAGTTTTATTCCAGCCCATCAGCGTAACCATGTTCACTTCTGTAACCAGACCAGCCATATTACTTCTCGGATTCCAGCTGATCGATACCGTAGAAGGCACCATCCCTTCAAGACGCCAAAACTCGGTAGTACCTACAGCTTCAATGGTCCTCGGTTTTAAACGGGTATCAAAGGGGGGAAATGTAGACGGATTATTGGGATCTTCAAAGAAATAGGCACAGCGTGCCAAATCGTTGACTGCTTCGGAGTTAAGTATGAGTGGTCTCAAATGTACTTCATCGCCAACCGGGAATGCAAAGGACTGCTTGTTGGTGATCAGCGCGTAACCATTGATTTTTGATTGGTCGGATTCCCCTACGGTAAAGGCATCACCTATAAAATTATAAAAGATGTCCAGCCGATCTTTCGGACTTATAAAGTCACCAGTCACAAAATTGGTATTGTTCGTGACACTTAGTGGAATATTGAGGTTCACCCCGGTAGCATTGGCAATTTCAACATCGTAGAGAACCGGCATAAATGCCCCGTTTACTTGAAGTGTGTTATTTCCGTAAAAACCCGCCAGCCCGAGGTTCTCATCAAAGGACCCATTATTAATCAAATCTGTATGAAATCCAAGCTGCCCCTGATCGTGTATACGAAGATTACCCGAATTAAAAAGGGCGGTTTGGGCGTTTATAACAACGCTAGCAAGTAGAAACAATATGTAAAGCCCTCTTTTCATCTAGTTAATCTGATACCAAGTACTTATACCGTCACTTTGAAGCCAAAGAGCAAATCCAGTGTTCAATGTTGCTAGTGAAATGGTATCACCTCCGGTGGCTGTAATATTTACCGGCCCTACGCTATTGTTACGAATGACATAAATTCTCCCCAGATTTCCAGCAGCAAGGGGTATAGTAACCCCCGTTGTAAATACCCCTCCAGAATTAAGGATTACCGTATAATTTGTGTTGTTCAAAGTTATATCCGTAGTGGTAATAGTAATTGGTTTTGAGGTAATAACCGGAGTGAGATCGACGGGAGTTGCATCATTGGTTAGGGAGAGAGTATTACCGGCTAGCTGCAAATCCTGAAATTCATTGGTGGGATCGGCGTCGGCATCATCGACATTAATATTGATTGTATTACCATCCTCAATAC
>JBPCUI010000005.1:0-10257 GCA_051011235.1 Flavobacteriaceae bacterium | reverse complement strand
CAACTTTTTCCTGTAATTACCTCCCATGAATTATTAATCCTGTTTCTTGTCAAATGCCCAGGTAAACCCAGCTTTCCTTGCCGGATTCTAAACGTACTTTGTTGCGTTTATAGGCCACCCCTTCATACGCATCTGTTTTTAAAAGCTCTTTATTCGTGATCATATAGACAACACCTTCAACACTGTCTTTGGGTTGATCTGTCTTTACAATCACCGGGTAAACCCCCAGCATCTTATCTTCTGAAATGCGATAGCCTTTAAGTATATCCGGTTCCCCGGAGAGTCTTCTTGAAAAGACTTCCGCCTGTATCATTTCATCCTGTAAGGTACCATATGTGAATAAGAATTCTGTAGCACCCAGGAATTCGGACCTCTGTTCCGAAATTAATTCCAACTCTGTCCGGAAAGCCACAAATTTACCTTCAAATCTATCCATCCCATCTTTTCTCAGTTTATCTGCATCTTCAGCAAAATAGCGATTCAGTGTATTTCTGTTAGGGCTGGTATATTGAACAGAATAGGTAATACCCCCGAGTTCCTCCTCCACCATCACGCGGCACATTTTGGCTTCTGTGAACTTTCCGGTAGCCAGCATGTCTGGCATGTGTACCTCTGTCATCCACTTTAGCCAAGCATCGTGCACAGACTCGTCAATATTGATAGTTACATTGTAAATAAGCATAGCTCCCCTTGCTTCCGGCCCTAATTTATGGAATCTCCCCGAAGGATTCTGAAATTTTTTCGGGCTTGAGGAAAATAGTAGCTGTCCTGGTAATTGTAAATGATCCTTTCGTAGTGTTCCATGGCCTTTAGTGGGTTGGAAAGAACAGTGCGGTATAATTCTGCTAAGGCAAAATGTGCGTCATCAGCCAATATGTCGTTACTGTAGAATTCAACTATTTTAATGTAATTGTATTCGGCTGCTGTGTAATTCTGTTGTTTCTCATAGAGTTCACCTTGCTTTAACAGGGCCTCATCTTCAATTTTTTCTCCTTTGTGGTTATCGAGAATCTCATTGAACAGTGCAACAGCTTCATCCGTTTTATTCTGGTAGGCCAGCAGATCGGCCCTGGCGTATTTTTTTAGAGCAGTTTGAGTAGAATCTTCGAAGGAATTGTCCGATATAAGAAGACTGAGCTGCATGGCATCATTGGCGATCAATTGCGAGGTAGAGCTCCTGAGTACTTTCAGCTGTGTGAGGGCCCAATCAAAATCGCCCTTGTAAAAACTGGTTTGCGCTACCTTATAGCGTGCATCCTGAGCGAGCACATCGTTTTTAAGGGTCTTCTGAACTTGCGTAAATAGAATTAAGGCTTGATTGAATTTTTGATCAAATACCAGAATATCTCCCAAAGCCAGTTTAACATACGCTTCCGGAAATCGGTCAAGTGGTAAATCCAGGGTTTTGTTTAAAATTTCCACCGCATCCCCGGGTCTATCTCTTTTAAAAGTGAGAAAATTGGCGTAGGCAATCTGCAATTGGAGAGTTTCTCCCTGATAACCGTATGTTTCTATCAGTTGATTAAATCGCTCTTCCAGTGCAATAAGTTCTTTGTCACTTGCTTTTAATAGATCTATATCTATAAGATGAAGTTGCGCGTTTAAAACAGTCACCGGGTCGCTGCTGTTCTTTTCAATATACCGGAATATTAATTGAGCGTCTTCATAGGCATTGTCTTCTATTGCTACTCCACCCAGACCTTCCATCCGTTGCGGAGAATTGCCATCGGCTCGTCTATAGATTGCCTTTTCCTGGACAAAGGCATTATAGTATTGCTTCTGTTTTACAAATAGCCAGCTCAACAGTTCATTCCACAATAGGTCCGGAGTCCTCTGCGCTTTTTGAAGCAGGATTTTTTTAAGGAGAACATTGTTTTCATTGGCAGGGTCTGTGGCAATAAAACTATCAATGTTTCGCAGTACATTGGCTTTAGAAGTCTTGCCGCTGAGGATGAGTTCGAGATAAGAATCAAACATTTTTTCCACATTTCCCTGCTCCCCATAGATACGTGCCATTTGAAAATTGTAATCCAACTCCGGATTTAACTCCATTGCTCTTCCGTAGGCCTTCAACGCGTAATCGAGTAATGCGTAGCGCTGAAAACGGAAGCCGATGCCATACCCGTAGTTCGGGTTCTCATCTACAGATGATAATGCCAGTTGATAATATTTTTCAGCTGTTTCGGGCTGGTTTTGCAATCTGTAATTATAACCCAATTCAATGTAGATGGTGGGATAGGGATTTCCTGAATTGATTTTGTTTATCAGAAATTCTTCTGCTTTCAGGTATTCTTCCAGTTGCTGGTAACAAGCCACAAGCCCTTCAAAATAATCAGATCTTCTAGGGTGTTGCCTGACAAGATTTTCATAGAATACCACGGCTTTTTCATATTCACCGTCGTTAAAATATTGTTTGGCTAGAAAATCGTCTTGAGCGTAAGTAAATTGCACAAAAAATAGAATCAGGGCGACTCGCTTCACAGACTTCATTTTATCAAAGATACGCAGAAAACCAAATGAACTTGTTAAGGGAATGTCAAACCAATTGCCATCTGAGAGTTCTTTAAGAGCCGAGACGAACTCAGTTGATCAGTTCAAAACCGGTGTATGGAATCAGCACCTCCGGAATTCGTATCCCATCCGGGGTCTGGCAATTTTCCAATAAGCCAGCCAGAACACGTGGCAATGCCAGTGAGCTTCCGTTTAAGGTATGCGCCAGCTGCATTTTTTTATCGGCCTCCCGATATCGCAATTTTAAACGGTTGGCCTGGTAGGCCTCAAAATTTGAAACCGAACTAATCTCCAGCCAGCGGTCTTGGGCAGTTGAAAAGACCTCAAAATCATATGTCAATGCCGAAGTGAACCCAAGATCACCTCCGCATAATCGTAGTATTCTGTAAGGAAGTTTTAGCTCATTGAGGATTTTTTTAATATGGTCCACCATTCCATCCAGGGCTGCATAGGAACGATCAGGATGCTCGATACGTACGATCTCAACCTTGTCGAATTGATGAAGTCTGTTCAGGCCGCGAACATGTGCCCCGTAACTTCCGGCCTCCCTTCTGAAACAGGGAGTGTAAGCCGTATAACACAGTGGAAAGTCAGCTTCACTGAGAATCGTATCTCGCATCATGTTGGTCACCGGCACCTCGGCCGTAGGGATCAGGTAAAGCTTATCTTCCTTTAGTTCGTACATCTGTCCTTCCTTGTCCGGAAGCTGACCGGTGCCGAAACCTGAAGCTTCATTTACCAGGTGTGGCACCTGGATCTCTTGATAGCCTGCCTCGGTATTTTTGTCCAGAAAATAAGAGATCAATGCTCGCTGCAAGCGCGCACCCTTACCCTTGTAAACCGGAAATCCTGCGCCGCTGATCTTCACACCCAATTCAAAATCGATTATATCATATTTTTTTGCTAATTCCCAATGTGCCAAAGCATTTGAACCCAGTTTGGGCACCTCGCCTGCCCGAAACACCTCTTCGTTGTCCTCTTCATTACTTCCGGCCGGTACAGATTGATGGGGGATGTTTGGTATCTGATAAAGCAGATCTTCCAGAGCCAGCGCCGTATCTGTCAATGTTTCACCCAGACTTTTGGATTCTTCCTTGAGTTCGGCACTTCTTTTTTTAAGGGCGTTTGCCTCTTCTGCCTTGCCGCTTTTAAAGAGTTCACCTATTTCCTTTGAGATTTTGTTGGCCTCGGCCAATAGCGAATCCAACCGACTTTGTGTAGAACGTCTTTTCTCATCCAGTTCGAGTACTTCTCCAAGTAATTCGCCCGCATCGAAATTGCGTTTTTTCAATGCCTGGACCAACTTGTCCTTGTTCTCGCGAATCGCCTGTAATTGAAGCATGAGTTTTTGTTTAAGCCGCAAATTTAGCGACAATTGCCCAATGGTACAACGAAGATGAAAATTATAAAAACAGCTTTATTCAATTTTGTCGTCAGACTCTAATGGTGACGGTAATATCCATTCATGATGGCGCAGGTGGT
Source organism: Flavobacteriaceae bacterium (assembly GCA_051011235.1). Taxonomy (GTDB): domain Bacteria; phylum Bacteroidota; class Bacteroidia; order Flavobacteriales; family Flavobacteriaceae; genus JAHEJJ01. The sequence continues at coordinate 6,264 of JBPCUI010000005.1, read as the reverse complement.
CCCAGCGCACACTGGCCAGGTCTGTCTCAGGATCGATAAATTGCGCCGCAGGACGTCCATTGATACTCACAACGGCATTTGCATAAACCTCAATATCATCACCCATTTCTGCATGTACTTTTTTTAAGTGTTGGGCAAATTGCCAGATAAAATCTGGGTAAGCCGCTACTCTCCTGCGCTGTTTTATTGTCAGAAAGTCGCCAAGTCTGATGTGTTTTGAACTTGCATTTTCTTTATTCACAACACGGAAGACAACGCTGCCCGCTCGGTTCCTGAGCATCATTCGCCAGCTCAGTCGATGCCCCTCTTCCGTCCACAAGACATCGTCTTTGATAAAATGATGCCTCAATGGCAACATCAGTTGAACGGCAAAATAGAATGCTCCAATAATCAGGATGGTATTCTTAAATCCAGGTAATTTCAGGGGTATTGGAACAAAAACTTCCTTTTTCTTTAAGAATATTTTACGGATAGTCTCGGGCTCATAGAAGAATACGATAAATGCCAGAGCCATATAGGGAAAAATGCCAATTTGGAATACAATCGAATTAAATAAGTGGAAGAACAAAGAGCAACCCAGCGCTATATTTCTGGTAGGCTTCCAAAGTAATGCCGGAACAACGAGCAGATCGAAGAGAAAGCCAGAAATTCCAATAAATATCTGAAACCATTCGATCTTAAGAAACTCTCCGATCAGTGGGTAATGTGACTTACCATCGAGCAATAATTTAACAAATGTAAAATCGAGCCAGTCTCCGTATAACTTTGCAATAGCCGCATAGGTATAAACAATAAGCATCTGGAATACCATCACCCATTTCACATAGGAGTACATACTATTAATGCTTATTTCAGGACGGTTTCGTGCATCTAACGAGAACCAGCGATGAGCCGGTAAAAAACACATAATGGATGATATTATTGCCAGCAGATAGTAGTGATTATTGTAGGACGTTTTTTGCATTAGATATACCGCCCACCACATTAATGTGAAAGAGACGATACTAAACCTGTATTTATAACCCAGTGCGATGCATATGCCCAGAATACCCAATACTGTAAAATAGAAGTACATTCCGTAACCCGGCAAAGGTTGTAACCATTCAAAACCAATAAAACTAAAAGTGAATTCCGGCTCAACCAAGTTTCGCCTGACCCAACCAGTGGCAATTGCGCCAAATCCTTCGAGGGCAATCAGGATCCCAAAGAATACTCTGAAAACGATCAGCGGACTGTTGTCAATTTTTTGGAATAAAAATCGATTAATCATCTGTTATGTATTAAGGAGAGCGATGTTTCTTTGTCCTTTTTCAGTTGTTCCTTCAGGGATTTTACCGAATCGAATTTGAATTCATCCCGAATTCGATCCAAAAGCTCCACCTGTAGTATCTGATGGTACAGATCTCCGTTAAAATCGAAGAAATGAATTTCCTTGCTTCGCAATTTACCATCCACGGTAGGGTTGAATCCAATATTCATCATGCCGTAAATCATTTTACCGTTTAATCGCGACCTAACGACATAAACCCCGTTCTTCGGAATTAGTTTGAAAGGTTCTTTGATATGGAGATTGGCGGTAGGAAAGGCCAACTGTTTGCCTAATCCTTTTCCTTTTTTAATAGTACCTGTCAGCAAGTAATTATAGCCCAGATAACTATTGGCGGTCTTAACATCGCCATCTGCCAGGGCATTTCTAATTTTTGTGGAACTTACAGAAACATCGTCGATTAGCTGTGCCGGGATCTCTTCCACTTCAAAATCGAGGGTGCTCCCGAATGCGATAAGATCGTTAATATTAGCGTTCCGGTTTCTGCCAAAACGGTGGTCGTAGCCAATTACTATCTTTTTTGTCCTCAGTTCATTCACAAGTATATCGCGTACGAATTCGGTAGCTGAAAGTCTTGAGAAAGCTTTTGTAAATGGATGTACTATAAGGCAGTCCAGACCCATTTCTTCAAGGATCTGCTGCTTTTCTTCCAATGTATTCAGCAGTTTGATGTCCGAATCTTTCTGCAACACCATCCGGGGATGTGGGAAAAAAGTAAGAACTGTGGACCGCAAATTCAATTCTTTGGCATCGTTTATGAGGCGTTGAAGTATTTTACGATGCCCTATATGTACCCCATCAAATGTCCCGATAGTAATGGCGGTAGATTGCTTTTTATCGTAATTGGAAATGCTTTGAACCGTTATCACACAGATAGAATAATAAAAAGACTTAAATTAGATCTTTCAAATTGCTATGATGAAAACTAAATTACAGCTTGTTTTATCATTTGCCATATTACTGAGCTGCTTTTACTCCTATGCCCAGAATTCTTATTGGCGTCAGGTAGCTGAAGACAAAAGTAATATTCCTTCACTAGACCGTGAAGTAGATCTTAAGAAAGCCCGGTTTTATGCGCTGGACAAGGAAAATTTCCTGAATAAACTTTCAGTAAAATCTTTAAGCAACGGAGAAAGCGTAATAGTTCATTTTCCGGATGCCACAGGTTCAATGCGTCCATTTCTCGTAAAAGAAACTCCTGTTTTTGCACCGGAACTGACCGCAAAATATCCAAATATCAGGTCTTACACTGGAAAGAGTACAGATAATAAAGGAGACCGAATACGATTTAGTCTTTCTCACCGTGGATTACAGGTCATGATGGTTAATACCGGTGTAAACCACAACACATTTATGCAGAAGACTTCACAGCAGGGAAACAAGTATGTGGTATACAGCAGGGATGCACTGGATAAAGAAGCCTCCGGGTTTGTCTGCTATACGGAAGCGGCTCTTGCCAAAGAAGAGGCCGGTCTTGCTCAAAGATTGGTAGACGATCGGCTCCTGAGAGTATTCAGGATTGCTGTTTCTACCACCGGTGAATATACTGAATATCATGGGGGCAACGTAGCCGATGCCCTGGCAGCAATCAATGCTACCTTAACCCGGGTTAATGAAGTGATGGAGGTCGATTTAGGGGTAAATCTGGAGCTTGTGGCCAATAATGACCTTGTAATTTTTGAAGATCCGGACACCGATCCTTACACTGATAATTTGAGTACTCAGGTACAATCTACGCTTACCAGCACTATTGGAGCAGCAAATTATGATGTAGGACATCTGTTCCACAGGGGAAATGATTCCGGATTTGCTGGGTTTATCGAAGCTGTCTGTAAGGATAATCAAAAAGGGAGCGCTTTCTCTCAAGCCCTGAACCCGCAAAGTGATACCTACGACATTGATTTAGTCGCTCACGAGTTAGGCCATCAGTTTGGTGCAAACCATACATGGTCCTTTGATAATGAAGGAACCGGGGTTCAGGCCGAACCGGCCAGTGGAACTACCATAATGAGTTATGCCGGTATTGTACAGAATAACAATGTACAATCCAATTCGGATGACTACTTTCACTATAATAGCATTTTGCAGATTACGGATTACCTGGCCACAATAAGTTGTGCACAGGAGATTGCGATAACAAACAACCCTCCGGTCATTACCCCCGAAAGCGACTACAGTATTCCAAGGTCAACGGCATTTGTACTGGAAGGAGATGCGACCGACCCCGATGCGGGTGATATGCTTACCTATACGTGGGAACAGATCGATAATGGCGTTGTAATTGCAGGAACTTTCGGACCTGATAATGCCAACGGAGCCAATTTCAGATCCCTTCCGCCAAATAGTTCACCGAGTCGTTATTTTCCACGCTTGTCCGAAGTTGCACAGGGAAACCTAACCGAGACCAATCCGATATTGGATTCGGCCTGGGAAACGGTGTCGGATATCGAGCGGGAGATGAATTTTGCACTTACTGTTCGTGACAATGCTTCAGGAGGAGGGCAGGTGGCATCGGATGTTATCAGGATAGATGTAATTGATACCGGCGGGGCTTTTGAAGTTACTTCACAAGCTTCTCAGGAAAATGTTGTAGCAGGAAGTACCCTGATGGTTAACTGGAATGTGGTAAACACGAATATTGCACCCATCAATGCACCGTTTGTAGATATCTTTCTCTCTATAGATGGGGGCCTTAGCTTTCCATTCGTATTGGTGGAAGACACGCCTAACGACGGCAGTGCGGAAGTATTGATACCAGGTGTAAACACATCGCAGGCAAGGCTTATGGTTAAGGCGAGCAACAATGTTTTCTTCGCCCTAAACAGCTCAGATTTTACCGTAGTGGAGTCTTCGATCGTACTTCAATTTGATAAGTTGGACTACGAAGTCTGCCAACCCGACGACCTCTTAATCCCATTTACCTACAATACTTTTTCAGGGTTTAATGAGGAGGCCACCTTTAGTGCATTGAATACACCAGCGAACTTAGGAACAAGCTTCAATCCAACTACGGCAATAGCTGATGAAACAGCGGTTCAGATTACATTTTCAAATACAGCGGCAGTTAATCCGGGGACCTACCCGATCACAATCAGGGCTACAACGGCTAGCCTCACTAAAGATGTGATCATCAATATTGCAGTGTTAAATCCTTCTTTTAGCAATGTTGTATTGACAAGCCCGACTGATGGCAGCACTGATGTTAGTCTTGGTGAAGCACTTAGCTGGCAAAACCAGGCAACTGCAACCTCATATGAACTAGAGATCGCCACCGACATTGCGTTTAACAATATTGTGGAGACAGCCACCTTATACCTGGATTCATATATCCCTACATCATTAGAACCAAGCACAACGTATTACTGGAGGGTAAAACCTGTAAATATTTGTGGGGAGGGAAGTTTTAGTACGCCTTTTAGTTATACAACCATTGCGGTTAACTGCCAATCGTTCAACGCAGCAGACCTGCCTTTGGCTATTTCAGACAGTGGTACGCCAACGATAACTTCAACCATACTGGTGGTAGATGATTTACCGATTGCTGACGTAAATCTGGCGATTGATATTACACACACCTGGCTGGCCGATATGGTGATTACGCTCCAATCACCTGAAGGTACAGTAGTCACGCTCACCTCCAATTCTTGCGGTGATCTGCAGGATATCGACGCAACTTTCGATGATGAAGGGATCGATCTGGTATGTGGTACAATGCCCGGCATTAGTGGGACTGTAAAACCTTTGGGTAAGCTGGCATCCTTTAAAGGAGAATCAGCTGCCGGCGAATGGATACTTATTGTAGATGATCAATTTGATGCAGATGGGGGTTCACTCAACACATTCTCTCTGGAGCTCTGTGTGGAAGGGTCATTCAAACCTGATACTGACGGTGATGGAGTATTCGATGAAGATGATCTCTGCCCCGGTACACCTGCAGGAGCTGAAGTCGACGTAGATGGCTGTGAAGTGTTCCGCTTTGCTCCGAACAACTTCACTGTTTCTATTGAAAGCGAGTCCTGTATTGGAAGTAATGACGGCATCATTACTATATCAGCGGCGACCAATATGGATTATTCTGTAAGCGTCACTGGCAACGGAGTAAATGCTAGCGATAGCTTTACAGATACTTATACATTGAACAATATCTCAGGAGGCGCTTATGCGGTTTGTATCAACGCAACAGACGGGACAGATAGCTATGAAGAACATTGCTTTAATGTGCAGCTAGATGAACCCGATCCGCTGAGTGTGAGCTCTTTGCTCACAGCCGATGGTAGCCAGGTAATTCTCAATCTTTCAGGATCGGAACTCTACAATATAGAATTAAACGGAGAGCTTATTCAGACAACCGAATCTGAGATCACTGTTGATCTAAAAGGTGGAACGAACACGCTTAAAGTAAGCACGCTGCAGAACTGCCAGGGAACTTACGAGGAAGAAATTGTTTTAGAGACGCAGCCAGTGGTATATCCAAACCCATTTGTTGAATTTGCGTTTGTAAATTTGGGAAATCTGGTTGAAGGGACACTTATCAGTATACATGCGGCGGATGGCCGGCTTATAATGAGCAAGAAACAGAGCACAGCAGAGTTGGAAATGGCTTTGGATTTTACGGGCTTACCCTCAGGATTGTATTTTGTACGCATTGAGAATAGTCAATTGAAAAAAACCTATAAAGTAATTAAACGATGAGATGTTTTGTGGCCTTCCTTTTAGGATTTGTTTTACTGGGATGCAGTAAGAGCGATCCCAGTCCGCCGGAAGCGGTCAATCTGGTATTCCCCCAACAGAACTCAGAATGTACAACGGGTGTAGATCAAAGTGACACGACCAGCGAGGTTGAGTTTCGCTGGCAGGCTGCCAGCAATACGGATTTTTATGATCTTCGGGCTACTAATATGCTCACCAATATTTCCAAGACCGCCACATCCTCAGGT
>JBPCUI010000004.1:0-9544 GCA_051011235.1 Flavobacteriaceae bacterium | reverse complement strand
GCTTAGAGGTTGCCGAAGAACGATTGGGCAGACACCCATTTCCCGGACCTGGATTGGCTATTCGTATTTTGGGCGATGTTACACCAGATAAAGTAGCTATTCTACAGGAAGTGGATGCTATTTTTATAAGTGGTCTGAAAAAATGGGGCTTATACGATCAGGTTTGGCAGGCCGGAGCTATGCTTTTACCCGTACATAGTGTAGGGGTTATGGGAGATGAACGCACCTATGAGAAATGTGTGGCATTACGCGCTGTAGAAAGTACAGATGGGATGACCGCAGATTGGGTAAATTTGCCATATGAATTTTTACAGAAAACTTCGAATGAAATTATTAACAGAGTACCCGGCGTCAACAGGGTAGTTTACGATATAAGTTCAAAACCACCGGCGACTATCGAATGGGAATAAATATGAATTCAAGAACTAAAAATGTTATCGCACTTATGCTGGCTGTATTTATGGCCTGTGCCCTTTATTCACAGCAGTTTACAACACATACTGTGAGGCAGGGTGAAACTCTTTTTGCCATAGCGCAGCAATACAAAGTGACACCATTTAATATCCTCAAATACAACAAGGAGTTAAAACAAGACGAGCCCTTGCAACCCAATACTCTGCTGATTATTCCTTTAGATGCATCCGCATCGGACACGACGAGAGAGGTACCCACGGATATTACAAATATCCTGCAGGAAAAGGACAGCTTGGAAGTTGAACCAGAACCAATCAGCTTTAGAACACACAAAGTTCGCAAAAGAGAAACCATCTATGGGATAGCCCAGCGATACGATATAACCGAAGCGCAGCTAAAAAGATATAATTCCAAACTCTATGCATCTGCATTGAAAAAAGGAATGCGACTCAGAATTCCTCAGTTTCCCGTAATTGTTGTCGATGAGAATGCACCAGATCCGGATAATTACGAAATGTATACCGTACAGCCAAAGGAAACGCGTTGGAGTATTTCGCATAAATACGGCATCACCCTGGACAGTCTGATGGTGTTGAATCCGGAGCTTCCAAAAACTACAAGTCACCTTGTAATCGGTCAGCAGTTGCTGCTACCAAAATTGGCTGGCAGTAGTATTGAAGAACAGGAGACGCAGCTTTTTATATCTTATATAGTTCCGGCTAAAAAAACACTTTATAGCCTCGGTCAGGAATACGGAATTGATCCGCAGGAAATTGTTCGCCTCAACCCTGAAATTGTGGAAAAGGGTGGTCTTAAGGAAGGTATGAAAATAAGATTGCCGGAAAAGAAGATCGATGTTGGCGAGGTTAATACAGCGAATTTTGTTTTTTATGAGGTAAAACCTAAGCAGACAGTATATTCGCTTACCAGAAAGCTGGAGCTCGGTTATGAGGAACTATTGGAACTCAATCCGGATCTTAGCAAAGGCCTGCAGGCTGGCATGGTTTTGAAATTACCTTTGGAAAAAGCCAATGAACTGAATGTAAAAAATTCACTGGTTCTGGATCAGTTTGACCTGAAAGACAGCATTCAGATCAGCAACAAACCAAAACTTCTTTTTTTACTGCCATTTCGTACAGACCGGCTAAACCTGAACGACCTTGAAAGTGCCAGTAATTCGCTCGCCCGGAGCAATGCGTTAAAATATAGCCTGGGTATATATTCCGGTTCATTGATAGCTCTGGATTCTATTTCGGATCTCGGAGTGTCGGTAGATGTGAAAACCTATGATACGGAGCTCAGCCTTGAACGTACAAAGGCGATCCTTAAGCTCGAGGATCTGAAAGAATACAACGCCATAATTGGTCCGCTGCAATTGAATTCACTAAAGGAAGTAGCCGTACAAGCCTATAATAGTGGAGTGGCGGTCATAGCGCCTCTGGCTGGGCAGGGTGATGCTAATCTGGACAATGTTTTTTATTCGGTACCGCCCGATAGTCTCCTGCGCAGAAGTATGTTGCGTTATATGAAAGAGCAAGTGACAGACCAAAATATCATAGTGATTGCCGATGCCGAAAGCAAAGATGCGATAACTGCCATCAAAGAGGCATTTCCTTTGGCCAGTACAGTGGATATTCTGAAAGAAGAGAAAAATATTTCGATCAACATTGACCTTTATTCCGCCCTTTTGTCAGAAGAAAAGGAGAATTGGGTATTTGTGGAAACAGATAATTTTAAGATGATATCAAGTGTGAGCTCTATTTTGAATTCTTCTAATTCAGATTCAACCCGGGTCAGAATGTTCACAACGCTCAAAGGAAAAGCTTTTGATAACGATGTTATTTCCGGAAACCATTTATCTAACCTGAACTTCACTTATCCATCGGTCTACAGGGAGGTAAATGGGAATGCTTTCAGAAGGAGGTACAGAAGAAGATTCGGAGGAGATCCGGACAGATATGCTATACGTGGTTTTGATCTTACCTATGATTTATTGTTAAAACTGGCCTATAAAATGGATCTTTTCCAGGTTTCGGAAACCATTGGAAACACTGAATATACAGGAAATAGTTTCGATTATGCCAAAGAACTCAGCACGAGCTATTACAATACAGCCTCTTATATTATGATGTATGAAAATATGCAGATCAAAGAAGTGAAATCGTATCCATGACCTCTAAAGTAACTTATACCGGCAACCTGAGAACACATTGTGTGCATTTACGTTCCGCCAGCGAATTCATTACAGATGCACCGATTGACAATAATGGCCTTGGCCAGGCTTTTTCACCTACGGATACCGTTGCCACGGCCCTCGCAAGTTGCATGTTAACAGTAATGGGCATTAAAGCCAGGGATTTGGAAATAGATATTGACAGTTCCTTCGCCGATGTGACCAAGCATATGGCAAGCGAACCGCGCAGAATTTCAAAAATTGAACTCTGCTTACACTTACCTGAAAACACATCCGAAAAGCATCGTAAGATCCTCCAAAATGCAGCCAACACCTGCCCTGTGATTTACAGTATACACCCAGGAATAGAAAAAGTTATTGATTTTCAATGGAATCTCTGATCAGATTTTCGATTGCACTGAGTCTCGTTCTTGCATCGATAATTCCCGTACAAGAGGATGGCGTCCTCTGGAGCCCTGACAAAAAATTGGTATGGTCAGATTTTAAGGGGCAACCCCAAAGTAATTCAAGGATTGCGGCTGTTACCGCGAGTGGTTTAAGCTATAAATTTTCGTCGATGGAAAGAGATGGCTATTACGAGGTGGAATATACGGTCAGCACTTTTTTTTACCCGGAGCAGTCCTGGTACCAGGCGCACATGTGCGATGAGGTAGTTCTCGGTCACGAACAACTGCATTTCGACATCTCGGAACTCTTTGCCCGCAAAATGCGCAGGATAATGGACGGGACCCGGTTTACTAAAAATGTCAAGTCTGAGGTAAATGCCATTTACAAGAATACCATAGAGGAGTTGACAGCGTTCCAGGACCGCTATGATCAGGAGACTAATTTTTCTATGAATAAAGAGGCACAACTGATATGGAACAAGGCCATAAAAGAAGCTCTGAAAAATTAAATCATCTGGTTTCAACAGCTAGCTAATCCTCTTGGGTAGGCATAGCTGTTTCGCAATTAATGGTATAGAAAGGTAGTTCAAATTCCCAGTCGCCAATCCAAGATAGAAGCAATATTTTTAGCCGCTTTTTCCCATATTTGTCTCCGTATTTTGTAACTTTGAACCCCGTAACTAAGAAGTCCATTATGACGGATACCAAATATGTTTTTGTTACGGGAGGTGTTACTTCATCATTGGGTAAAGGGATCATTGCAGCTTCTCTTGCAAAATTACTTCAAGCCAGAGGGTATAAGACTACAATTCAGAAACTAGATCCTTATATAAATGTAGATCCCGGAACTTTGAATCCCTATGAACACGGGGAGTGCTATGTTACGCACGACGGTGCTGAAACAGATTTGGATTTGGGCCATTACGAGCGTTTTCTAAATGTAAAAACTTCGCAGGCAAACAACGTCACTACCGGTAGAATATACCAAAGTGTTATTGAGAAAGAAAGAAAGGGTGAATTTTTGGGGAAAACCGTACAAGTGGTTCCTCATATCACAAATGAGATCAAGGAACGAATACAGATATTAGGCAACAGTGGTGAATACGATATTGTAATCACCGAGATAGGAGGTACTGTAGGCGATATAGAATCCTTACCATATATAGAATCCGTAAGACAGCTTTTATGGGAATTAGGAGATAACAACGCCATTGTGGTACACCTCACCTTAATACCCTATCTATCGGCAGCCGGTGAGTTAAAAACAAAACCTTCTCAGCATTCGGTAAAAACTTTGATGGAGAGTGGTATCAAGGCAGATATTTTAGTTTGTCGGACTGAACATGAATTGTCAGATGATATCAAGCAAAAACTGGCACTTTTTTGTAATGTAAAAAAAGAGGCTGTCATTCAATCAATAGATGTTGATACTATCTATGACGTTCCGGTAATGATGCAGGAGGAAGGACTGGATAAAGTTGCACTTCAAAAATTAGACCTGCCGGATGATGTCCACCCCGACCTGTCTCAATGGAATGAATTCCTGCTTCGTCATAAGAATCCTGAGAGCGAGGTTAGCATAGGTCTTATTGGTAAATATGTGGAATTGCAGGATTCTTATAAATCTATCCAGGAGTCTTTTATTCATGCCGGGGCTCACAACGAGGTAAGAGTCAATGTACGTACCATTCATTCAGAGCATATCAATGCACAGAATCTAGTTGAAAAAATGCGTGGACTGGACGGTATACTTGTAGCGCCGGGATTTGGTGAACGCGGTGTGGAAGGAAAGATCAGCGCCGTACAATTTGCCAGGGAAAACGGTATCCCGTTTTTGGGAATTTGCCTGGGAATGCAGATGGCAGTTATTGAATTCGCCAGAAATGTGCTTGGGTTGCAGGATGCCAATTCTACGGAAATGGATGGTTCTACAACTCACCCTGTCATCAGTTTGATGGAAGAGCAAAAATCTATAACCAATATGGGGGGTACAATGCGATTAGGGGCATGGGGGTGTGAGATTAAAAAGAATTCCCTGGTGCATGAGATTTACTCGGGCCTGACTCATATAGACGAACGGCACAGGCATCGATATGAATTTAACAATGACTACAAAGAAGATTTTGAAACGGCCGGAATGATTGCCTCGGGTATCAATAAGGAGACCGGCCTTGTTGAAATCATTGAAATACCTACCCATCCCTGGTTCATTGGTGTTCAGTATCACCCTGAATACAGAAGCACGGTAGCGAGCCCACATCCCTTATTTGTTGCATTTGTCCAAGCAGTGCTACTGCACAAGAAGAAACAAACTAATGCCAGTTTGGCATAAACTCCGCTTTTGGACATATATTTGCAAACTGATTATCTTGAGGCAATACCGCGAACCGGGTTTCCTTTCAATGCCGTTAAATAAAAATAATGGAAGAAAAAAAACTGGATATCCAGTCAATTATCGGTTTCGTACTGATATTCGGAATACTAATTTTCTGGTTCTATCAAAGTCAACCCACTCCTGAGGAATTAGAGGCTCAAAAAGCGGAACAGGCACGCATTGAAGCCGCTGCTGCTGCAGAAAGTGAAGCAGAGAAGACTACAACAGTAACGGAACAACAGCCTAAGATAGATCTGCAAGACTCCACTTCTATGGTCGAATATCAAAATACCATAGGAAGTTTCTCGTTCACCAAGGCCGAAGAAGGCACTACAGTCCTGGAAAATGATCTGCTTTATCTCGAAATTAGCAACAAGGGCGGACAAATACATGAGGCCAGGATGAAGAAGTTCGTGAATCACGACTCTGTCCCTGTTTACCTGGTCAAAGACGGCAACGCTTCCTTTGGCATTGAGTTTTCCACCAATGACAATCGGGTGCTGAGATCTGAAGAGCTGTATTTTGAACCTTCGATATCGGAAAACGGAACGACCAAAATGCTTTCGATGAAAGCCAAAGTTTCGCAGAATCAGTATTTGGAATACCTATATGAGATGAAACCGGATGAGTACCTGGTAGATTTCTCACTGAGAAGCCAGGGTCTTAACGGTGTGCTCAGTAACAACCAACCTATTGCGCTTCACTGGAGGCAAAAGAATCTGAGGCATGATCAAAGCGTCCAGTACGAAAACAGGTATACCCGGCTCACGTATCAACACGAAGAGGGTAAGATCAGCAAATTATCTGAAAGCAGCGATGATGAGGAGACAGAGAACAAAGTCACCTGGTTGTCTTATCGCCAGCATTTCTTCAGTTCAATACTGGCTACTAAAACCCCATTGGACAATGTGAGTCTGACATCGAAAAACCTGGTTGAAGAAGAAAGCAAAGAAGTAAAATTTACAAAAGAATACAACAGTGTAATTCCTCTTCAGTTGCAGGGCGGTGAGTTGTCCTATGCCATGCATTGGTACTATGGACCTACGGATATAGATGTATTAAAAAACTATAAAGACCTGGCTATTGCGGATTCCATTCCTTATGGTTGGGGAATTTTTGGTTGGATCAATCGCTATATATTTACACCTTTCTACGGATTTTTGAGTTCTTTCCTTCCATTCGGGATTGCGATTGTTGTAATGACGATCCTCGTTAGAATCGCGATGTCTCCGGTTACATATAAATCGTATCTGTCCCAGTCTAAAATGAAGGTGTTGAAGCCGGAGATTACGGAGATCAACGAGAAGTATAAGGACAATGCGATGAAGCGTCAGCAGGATACCATGAAGTTGTACAACAAAGCGGGTGTGAGTCCTATGAGTGGGTGTGTGCCGGCCTTGCTGCAATTGCCCATATTCTATGCATTGTTTATGTTTTTCCCGACGTCCTTTGCATTAAGGCAAAAGTCATTTCTTTGGGCAGAAGATCTGTCTTCTTATGATACAATTCTTCAGCTTCCGTTTACTATTCCGTTCTATGGGGACCATGTAAGCTTATTTCCCATACTCGCATCTATAGCCATATTTTTCTATATGATGATGACTACTGGCCAGAATATGCAAACCCAACCCGGTATGCCTAATATGAAGTTCATCATGTATCTCTCGCCATTACTTATGTTGTTCTTCTTTAACAATTACGCGAGTGGATTGAGCTTGTACTATTTTGTTTCTAACCTGATCACAATTGCGATCATGCTCGTTATCAAGCGATTTATACTTGACGAAGATAAGATCCATGCGCAGGTTCAAGAACAAAAGAAAAAAGTTAAAAAGGAAAACAGGTTTCAGCGAAAGATGCGCGAGATGATGGAACAAGCCGAAGAACAGAAAAAGATCGGTAAACGCTAGAGATCAAAATTTCGCCCGATAGGTACGATTGTTTTTAACCAAATAAGAAGCCCCGGAAAAATTTCTCGGGGCTTGCTGTTTTAAGTAAGTCTAGTTTGGTAAGATTTGGGACTGTGAAAATGTCATTTTAATCGGAACTAAAAAAAGAATAGTTGTAAAGATGCGGATTTTGTATGCTAACCGTTTTTATTTTGATGTGTGATTTTTTTCTCGGCTATCTTATGCCAGTTCAGGTTTGTAATTTAAATGAAGAGAGTTCCTGATCTGAGTTCTTGCCCTGAGTAAATTATTACCTCCTTGATTTATGTGTATAAAATGTTGATGGTTGAGTGGTCCTGTAAATGCCAACCGGTTGTTATAATGGTTTGGCGCATAGAATTTTGTATTTTTGCAGCCTGGTTGCGATGAAAAAAGTAATAGTAGGACTTTCCGGTGGAGTAGACTCCAGTGTAGCTGCATATCTCTTAATACAACAGGGCTATGAGGTGATTGGCTTGTTCATGAAGAACTGGCATGATGACTCCGTGACCATTTCCGATGAGTGCCCCTGGCTGGAAGACAGCAATGATGCACTGATTGTAGCAGAAAAATTAGGTATACCCTTTCAGACTGTGGATTTGAGTAAGGAGTATAAGGAAAGGATTGTGGATTATATGTTCCGCGAGTACGAGAAAGGCCGCACGCCTAACCCGGATGTGCTCTGTAACCGTGAAATTAAATTCGATGTGTTTCTCAAAATTGCTTTAAAACTGGGAGCCGATTTTGTAGCAACCGGTCATTATTGCCGCAAAGATCAATTTGTAGATCAAACCGGACAAACACGCTATCGCCTCCTTGCAGGGAAAGATCAAAATAAGGATCAGTCTTACTTTTTATGTCAGCTTTCGCAGGAACAACTGGCCAGGACCATGTTCCCAATTGGTGAACTCACTAAACCGGAGGTACGCGATATTGCAGCACAGAGCGGTCTCATCACAGCCGATAAAAAAGATTCCCAGGGTCTGTGTTTTATTGGCAAAGTGCGTTTACCCGATTTTTTGCAACAAAAACTGAAACCAAAGAAGGGGCCTATTGTCGAAGTTCCCAGGAATATGTCGCAATATATTCGTAACACACCTTCTTTTGCCGATAAGGTAGATGAACTCGAGTATTTTTCTGAGAAACCCTCCTACGAAATCAATGATGGGGTAGTGGTGGGTGAACATGAGGGAGCCCATTATTTTACAATTGGGCAGCGAAAGGGATTGGACGTTGGTGGTACCCCTGAACCACTTTTCGTGATCGATACGGATGTAGAACAAAACATTATCTATACCGGCCAGGGTAAGGAACACCCCGGTTTGTACAGGCGAACACTCTTTGTCCCTGAAAAAGAACTGCATTGGGTACGACCAGATTTAGCTTTGGAACCGGGCCAATCGTTGGGGGTATTTGCTCGTATACGCTATAGACAACCGCTGCAGGAGGCTGTTCTATACAGGGTTGAAGGAGGCATATACGTGGATTTCATTGAGAAGCAAGCGGCTATTACCGAGGGTCAGTTTGTAGCCTGGTACGACGGTGATGAACTCCTGGGTTCAGGGGTCATTTCATAAGCAAGAGGAAATTAAATATCTTGGTGGTTCGGATCATCTGTACAGGTTTGTACTCAGATAGAACAAGATAGTATATATGAATAATGTTTGGTTCTTTAATCCAAAATATTTGATACTTGTTTTTCTCATACTTAGTGGATGCAAGGATTTAGGCAAAACTGAAAAGCCTATTGATGATCTGAATGCAGCTCAAAAGAATGAACTGTGCCTCTCAAAAGAAGAGAGAGAAGGTTTAATTAAGGCAATTTTGAATACTCCAGATTTTCAGATGTTCTTACACCCTGATGCAGAGGGCAGACTTCCCATAAGATTGGTAAAGAACGAATTTGTAACTCCTGATCTTAACATATTATCTAATGATCAACGAGTTATATTTGAAGACTCATTATTTATACCCAATGGCAGTGTTCATCGTCTTCGGATTGTGAAAAAGAATTGTGAGAATAAAAAATTTTCTTATTCAATTTTCTATCCTATTGAAGGGGCGTTCCTGTTTGGAGATATTATGAAGTCAGATACCCTGTGGTTAATTGAGAATACGACCTGGGCTGAACATTGACTAATTAGGTGGTTTACAATACTTAACTATATGCAAAATCGGATCACTCAACTTTTTAATATATCCTACCCCATTATCCAGGCCGGGATGGTCTGGGCCAGCGGGTGGAAGC
>JBPCUI010000003.1:0-4254 GCA_051011235.1 Flavobacteriaceae bacterium | reverse complement strand
GTAAGGAAGTCACCTGGGATATGGTTCATTATGATGTTCAGCTTATTGGTGGTATTTCTTTGCACCAGGGAAAAATAGCCGAAATGCAAACAGGGGAGGGAAAAACCCTCGTCGCAACACTGCCACTATATCTCAATGCTCTTCCTGGTAAAGGAACACACCTGGTAACCGTAAATGACTATCTGGCTAAAAGGGACAGTGCCTGGATGGCACCTATCTTTGAGTTCCACGGCCTGTCTGTAGATTGTATAGATCATCATAAACCCAATTCGGAAGGTAGAAGGGCTGCCTATAATGCCGATGTTACCTACGGTACCAATAATGAATTTGGATTTGATTACCTCAGGGATAACATGGCCCATACACCTAACGACCTGGTGCAGAAACCACATCACTACGCCATTGTCGATGAGGTAGATTCAGTACTTGTAGATGACGCCAGGACTCCGCTGATTATATCCGGACCAGTACCCGAAGGTGATCGCCACGAGTTTAATGAACTAAAGCCCAAGGTTTCTGAAGTCGTTCAAAAACAGAGACAATACCTCACCGGGGTATTGGCGGAGGTTAAAAAACATATTGCTGAAGGTGATACCAAAGAAGGTGGTTTTCTGCTACTCAGGGTGCAAAGGGGTCTTCCAAAGAACAAGGCACTTATAAAATTTCTCAGTGAGGAAGGAATTAAACAACTACTTCAAAAGACTGAGAATTTTTACATGCAGGATAACAATCGGGAAATGCCAAAAGTAGATGCCGAGTTGTTATTCGTGATTGATGAAAAAAACAATCAGATTGAACTAACTGACAAGGGAATTGAATATATATCCGGAGAAGAGCAGAAGGATTTCTTTGTAATGCCCGATATAGGTATTGAAATTGCCAAAATAGAAGAACTCAGCCTCAAAATTGAGGAAGAAGCTGAAAAGAAGGAAGAATTATTTAAGGACTTCGCAATTAAGAGCGAGCGGATCCACACAATGAGCCAGTTGTTAAAGGCCTATACCCTCTTTGAGAAAGATGTGGAATATGTGGTTATAGACAATAAAGTGCTCATTGTAGATGAACAGACGGGTCGTATTATGGACGGGCGGCGTTATTCAGATGGTCTTCACCAGGCGATTGAAGCAAAGGAAAATGTGAAAATTGAGGCCATGACCCAGACCTTTGCTACCATTACACTCCAGAATTATTTTCGGATGTACAACAAGCTTTCAGGTATGACAGGTACTGCCGTAACTGAAGCCGGTGAATTCTGGGAGATCTATAAACTTGATGTGGTTGAAATACCTACCAACCGACCCATAGCCAGGGACGATCGGCATGATCTTATCTATAAAACAAAAAGGGAGAAGTACAACGCGATTATTGAAGAAGTCACCCAACTGGCCACAGCCGGAAGACCTGTTCTTTTAGGTACTACATCGGTAGAAATATCAGAACTACTTTCCCGAATGTTATCAATCCGGAAAATTACGCACAACGTCCTCAATGCGAAACTTCACAAGAAAGAAGCCGATATTGTAGCTGAAGCAGGTGATTCCGGTGTGGTTACCATAGCTACGAACATGGCCGGACGGGGAACAGACATCAAACTGTCTGAAGAAGTTAAAGTAGCAGGTGGTCTCGCTATTGTTGGGACCGAAAGGCATGATTCGCGTCGTGTGGATCGCCAGCTGAGAGGACGAGCCGGAAGGCAGGGAGATCCCGGAAGTTCTCAATTCTATGTCTCACTCGAAGATAATCTAATGCGTTTGTTCGGCTCGGAACGCGTCGCCAAAATGATGGACCGGATGGGGCTTAAAGAAGGCGAAGTTATTCAGCACTCCATGATGACCAAGTCTATTGAAAGAGCCCAAAAGAAAGTAGAAGAGAATAATTTTGGTATTCGTAAGCGCTTGCTCGAATACGACGATGTGATGAATGCGCAACGAGAGGTGGTTTATAAACGAAGACGGCATGCACTGCAGGGAGAGCGCTTGAAAGTGGATATAGCCAACATGATCTATGACACTTGCGAGGTAATAGCCGATACGAACAAGGCCGCCAATGATTTTAAGAACTTCGAGTTCGAGCTGATCAAGTACTTCTCAATTACCTCGCCTATTTCCCTGGAGGAATTCAACAAGCTCAGTTTTCAGGAAATAGCTCTCAAGATTTACACTGCGACTATTGAGTATTATCAAAGCAAAATGTTGCGCAGTGCGGCCACGGCCTTTCCTGTAATTAAAAAAGTTTACGAGGACGATTCTAACAAATTCGAGCGAATAGTTGTCCCGTTCACAGACGGTATCAAGTCCCTCAATGTAGTAACAAACCTGAAGGATGCCTATGAGAGCGATGGGAAGCAGCTCGTAACGGACTTTGAAAAGAATATCACGCTGGCAATTATAGACGATTCCTGGAAAACGCATCTGAGAAAGATGGATGAACTAAAGCAGTCTGTTCAATTAGCCGTACACGAGCAAAAGGATCCGCTCCTGATCTACAAATTCGAGGCGTTCGAGCTTTTTAAAGGTGTGATCGAAAAAGTGAACAAGGATGTGGTTTCCTTCCTCTTTAAAGGTGAACTGCCCTCGTCCGATTCGAGCGAAATACAGGAAGCCAGGCAGGTACGCAGGCCAAAAGAAAATCTTCAAACCTCCAAGGAGGAAATCCCAAATAGCGATGAACTGGCAGCCCGTAACAGGGCAGTTGGCCAAAACCAGGGGCAAAGGCCTTCGGTAACGGAAACTATCGTTCGTGAAAAGCCGAAAATTGGTCGTAATGAAAGGGTTACAATCAAAAACGTTATGTCCGGAGAGAGCAAGGTGGTTAAATACAAACAGGCAGAACCACTTATTGAAAGGGGTGAGTGGGTGCTCGTAGACCATTAATTACGGGTAAAATTCATAACTATAAGGCGACCTTTGAGGTCGCTTTTTTTGTTCGCATTCGCTGTTGATTGTTTTGTGCAAAAGTCCTATAAATTATTTTCAATATCATCTTGCACCATATACCAAAACATACCTAGCTTTACAAAGAGCCCCGATTAGTACCTCTTTTATACCGATTTTGTGATGGTGACGACTTGAATCAAACTAAACTAACAAATTGTTCATGCAAGAACCTCAGCTCAAGAGGCCCGGATCATCAAAAAGAGTCGACTGGATATTAGTAACAGGTTATGTGGTAGCTGGTTTGGTCTTACTGGCCAGCTTTGTTTCATATTATTATTTTGGACTAACCGCAGTAACTGGATACACACTCATGGCCATTGGTGCCGGGTTGTTGATGCTTACAATGGGCTACCGAATCCTTAACAGAAATCATGTAAACGATGATTTTACCGATATGAGGATGGCACTCGAAGAAAAGCTGGACGAAAAGGATACCTTGCTTAAAGAAGTTCACCACCGGGTTAAGAACAACCTTCAAACCGTATGTAGCCTTCTGAATATGCAGTCGAGAGGTACCGATGATGAGCTGATGAAAAATCTTATCAAAAGCAGTCAAAACCGGGTGATGGCGATGGCCATGGTCCACGAAATGCTCTATTTGCGAGATGATCTTTCTACCATTGATTATAAGCCCTATGTCTTTAAATTAACTGAATACCTCGTAAAATCTGTTAAGGGTCCGGATAGTAGTATAAAACTTGCCATAGATATCCCGGATATTGAACTGGGTATCGATACGGCAATTCCGCTCGGGCTGTTGATCAATGAAACAATCACGAATTCCTTAAAATACGGAATAAAGGACGATCCAGAAGGAGAGATCCATATTGAATTGAAAAAGGAAGACGAAAATGATTTTGTGCTCACTATAGGAGATAACGGAATCGGAATCTCTGAAACCGTAGACCCAAAAACCACCAAATCACTGGGACTCAAACTCATCCATAATCTGGCACGTCAGTTAAAAGGAAGTATCACCCGGGATTGGTCCAGAAAGGGCACAAACTATATTGTAAAATTCAAGGATATCGGGCACGATCCATTCCATTCGATTGCCTAGTTAGCTTATTAGCTTATTTGGACGAGCGGTCTTTGCTTTTTAGTTATATTTAGCTCTTATAACTCAAAATCAGATTTTCATGCGCAGCGTACTTTGTGCAGTCCTGGTCCTATGCGGCACCGGACTATTTTCACAGGATTACTTTTTGAAAAATTACAAACCATTTTCATCTCAAGTACCCTCACCACAGGAATTTTTAGGCTACGGAATAGGAGAACACCACACCCGTCATGACAGAATTGTGAATTACCTGGAGGA
>JBPCUI010000002.1:0-2729 GCA_051011235.1 Flavobacteriaceae bacterium | reverse complement strand
CCTTGTTAATCTTCTTGCCATTGCGGATCTGAACCACTTTCTCGGTGGGCACCAGCACTTCTTCGAGGTAGTCCCCGAACCCATGCCGATCTACTTCGCTTTCTATGTAGCCTTTAATTTTATTCTCTTGACCACTAACAGCTCTTACAACGTACCACTTCTTTTCCAACACTTCTGACATAGAACAGGGCTTAACCGATTAATTGATTAAAATATAGCTGTATAAGTTCGCTGAATACGGTATCTACACCCCAGGTAGCCAGCGCGAATAAAATAGAGAATACTGCAACCACTACCATGAGGTTTGACGACTCGGCTCGTGAAGGCAGTGTTACGTTCTTCCTCAGTTCCTCGATTGATTCCTTAACATATGTAACCATATTCCAACTCTTTATCTAATTTGGGCTGGTCGAAATCGATTTAATAATTGATCATACTGATCTGATTCCATCGATTCGAGCATCCCTTTTCCTTGTTTCAGCACGGGAGGAGAGACTCGAACTCCCGACACCTGGTTTTGGAGACCAGTGCTCTACCAACTGAGCTACACCCGTTTTTTGGTGCTTACTTTAACCGAAGCAAAAACACCGTGGTATATTTACACCGAAAGGTATCCCGCCTTGGCGGGGCACCCTCAATGCTATAATCTAAGATCTATTTAGTCTAATATTTTTGTAACCTGTCCGGCACCTACCGTTCTACCACCCTCACGGATTGCGAAACGAAGACCTTCACTCAAGGCAATCGCCTGGAGGAGATCTACAGTAATAGTCAGGTTATCCCCTGGCATTACCATTTCTACTCCATCGGGTAAATTAATAGTACCAGTTACGTCTGTTGTCCTTACGTAAAATTGTGGACGATAGTTATTGTGGAAAGGAGTGTGTCTACCACCTTCTTCTTTCTTAAGGATATATACCTCCGCTTCAAACTTAGCGTGTGGCGTTACAGATCCTGGCTTACAGATAACCATTCCTCTTTTTACATCGGTCTTTTCAATTCCTCTTAAGAGGATCCCTACGTTATCACCAGCTTCTCCTCTATCCAGAATCTTCCGGAACATCTCAACACCTGTAACAGTAGAAGCAAGTTTTTCAGCACCCATACCGATAATATCTACGGCATCTCCTGTCTTGGCAACTCCTGTTTCTATCCTACCAGTTGCAACGGTTCCACGACCAGTGATGGTGAAGACGTCTTCAACCGGCATCAAGAAATCTTTGTCTACATCTCTTTTTGGCAATTCGATCCACTCATCAACGGCAGCCATCAATTCCATCACCGTGTCTACCCATTTTTGCTCTCCGTTGAGTGCACCTAAGGCCGATCCGGAAATAACAGGACCGTTGTCACCGTCATAATCATAGAATGACAACAATTCCCTAACTTCCATTTCAACCAATTCAAGAAGCTCATCATCATCGACCATATCCACCTTGTTCAGGAAGACGACTATTCTTGGAATACCTACCTGGCGTCCTAATAGTATATGTTCACGAGTCTGTGGCATAGGACCATCAGTAGCAGCAACTACCAGGATCGCGCCATCCATTTGTGCCGCACCGGTAACCATGTTCTTCACATAGTCAGCGTGTCCGGGACAGTCAACATGTGCATAGTGTCTGTTAGACGTTTGGTATTCTACGTGTGAAGTATTGATTGTAATACCCCTTTCCTTTTCTTCAGGAGCATTGTCAATAGAATCAAAACTGCGAATTTCAGAAAGACCTTCATTAGACAATACCTGAGTAATAGCAGCAGTCAATGTGGTCTTACCGTGATCTACGTGTCCAATAGTACCGATATTCAGGTGTGGTTTGGACCGATCAAAAGTTTCCTTTGCCATTTTAATAGATTTTAATCTTAGTTTATATTAGTGTACAAATTTTAATCTCAATTAGAGCCAACGACGGGATTTGAACCCGTGACCTCTTCCTTACCAAGGAAACGCTCTACCCCTGAGCTACGTCGGCGTTTTGGGTTGGTTTCACTTAAAGAGCAGTACTTCGTCCACAACTTTTTATACCCAAAAAGTAAACGTTCACTCAAAGTTTCAGAGCGGGAGACCGGGTTCGAACCGGCGACATTCAGCTTGGAAGGCTGACGCTCTACCAACTGAGCTACTCCCGCAGATTACTTCTCAATATTTCAAAACCTAATCCCCGTTATTCGGAACAAATTCGATCAAAGGTTTCAGCACAAGTTTCCCCCATCGGGAAACCCTAAAAATTTCTTATGAGATATTTGCCCGTTTATACCCGCTCTCGCAATTCAATTGTGGGGAGAGCAGGATTCGAACCTGCGAAGGTAAAAACCAACAGATTTACAGTCTGTCCTCGTTGGCCGCTTGAGTATCTCCCCGTATTCCAAAGATCGTTATCCTTATTAAGGAAAACTAAGAGCCGATGGAGGGACTCGAACCCACGACCTGCTGATTACAAATCAGCTGCTCTAGCCAGCTGAGCTACATCGGCTTTTATGTGCCCTTTCGAGCGGTGCAAATGTAGAGATTTATTTATTTCAATTCAAAGAAAAAATTAAAAAACTTTTCACTTATGAGCGAAGAAGTTCTTTGTGACGGATCAACATACGTTCTGCTGCCTTAACACTTAAGTCAATAGACTCTTCAAAGGACTTACAAATTTTTTTTACCACCACGTTCTCTCCGACAATTCCAATTTTAATTTCAGCGAATTTATTAACCCTGTCGGTGGTGTTTTCTATTTTAA
>JBPCUI010000001.1:0-4679 GCA_051011235.1 Flavobacteriaceae bacterium | reverse complement strand
GCTTAGGGGTAACAAGTTGAAAATCGAAGATCCTGACCTGATAGTAGTGAGGCGTCAGGATGGAAAGTCGAAGATCCTGACCCGATAGTAAGGAGGCGTCAGGATGGATAATGGAAAGTGGAAAGTTGAAATGCTAGTTCAGTTATTCCACTTATTATAGATAGAACATTAGTCTAATGAAGATCTCTGTTTTATCACAAAAACGAATAAAAATATAACCCGGAGAAAAAGCTTTGAGTTTGCCTTTAAAATAATCAGGCTAGTTCAAAGAATACAGGAATCAAAAAAAGAGTATGTATTAAGTAAACAACTTCTGCGGTCAGGGACGTCAATAGGCGCTCTAGTAAGTGAAGCTGAGCATGCTGAGAGCAGAAAAGATTTTACACACAAAATGAATATTGGATTAAAGGAAGCAAATGAAACACGTTATTGGCTTGAATTGAGCTATAAAACAGACTACATTGATAATATTACGTATAGCGACTTGCATAATGACATTACCGAATTAATCAGATTACTTGCATCTATTGTTAAATCTTCAAAAATGTAATTACAACCCTATGCGTGAGATACCCTTAATTTTCAATTTTCAACTTTCAACTTTCAATTAACAATGCGTCTGCAAATTTTAGGTTGTTATGCCGCCACCCCCAGAACTTTGAGTAATCCAACTGCCCAGGTATTGGAAGTTAAAAACCATCTTTTCCTGATAGACTGTGGTGAGGGTACCCAGGTACAGTTGAGAAAAAACAAAGTCAAATTCTCACGAATCCGGCATATATTCATTTCACATCTGCATGGAGATCATTTCTTCGGACTACCCGGCCTTATCTCTACTTTCAGGCTGTTAGGACGCGATAAAGAGCTTCATATTTACGGCCCGAAGGGGATTAAAGAAGCAATTACTCTATTGATGAAGCTTGGTAATTCATGGACCAATTATCCTTTAATTTTTCACGAGCTGGAATCCAAAGAATCCGCGCTGATCTTTGAAGATGACAATGTAGTGGTGACCACAATCCCTTTAGATCACCGTATTTATACCAACGGCTTCTTGTTCCGGGAAAAAGAAGGTGAAAGAAAACTCGATATCAAGGCCGTTGGCAAATACCGTATTGAAAAGGAATATTTTAGCGACATAAAAAAAGGTTCCGACTACACTCTGGACAGCGGTGAGGTACTTTCAAACAATAAATTAACTATAGATCCTCCGGCTCCAAAAAGATATGCATATTGTAGCGACACCGGTTACTACGAGCATATAATCCCCCTTATAAAAAACTCTGATGTTTTATATCACGAGGCGACTTTTTTAGAATCGGAAGCACATCTTTCCGGC
Source organism: Flavobacteriaceae bacterium (assembly GCA_051011235.1). GTDB lineage: Bacteria > Bacteroidota > Bacteroidia > Flavobacteriales > Flavobacteriaceae > JAHEJJ01. The sequence continues at coordinate 3,340 of JBPCUI010000001.1, read as the reverse complement.
ACTACAAAGCATTCTACCGCCAAAGAAGCTGCCACAATAGCCAAGAAGGCTGGGGTTGGAAAACTGATTTTAGGGCATTTTTCCACACGATACAGGAAAATTGAAAAATTTAAAGATGAGGCGTCCGAAATATTTGATACCGTAGAGTTGGCAGATGACGGGAAAGCTTTCGAAATTTGAGAAATCACAATATCAATTCCTCCGGCGGTTCACACATTTAATTTTTTCCTGATGTCCTGCGCATTAAAATGATGTGTAAATTCTCTAAATTGCATGCGCAATGCAGGAAGATCTAGGCAATAACAGAAAGGCATACAAGAATAGAGCTCTTTTGGAGGATTCAATTTCGGATAATCCGATTGAATTATTCCGGAATTGGTATTTCGAAGCGGAAGCCAGCGAAGGAGTTGAAGAACCCAATGCTATGACGCTTGCAACAAAAGGGCTCGACGGCTTTCCCAAAGCCAGGGTGGTATTGTTAAAAAAGTATACATACGAAGGCTTTATTTTTTATACCAACTACGATAGTGAAAAAGCAAAGGCTATCGAGCAGGACCCACGGGTTAGCCTATGTTTCCACTGGCCTGTAACAGAAAGACAGATAATAATTAAAGGGTCTGCTGAGAGAATTGCCAAAAACATGTCGGACGGCTATTTTGAATCCAGGCCCACAGGAAGCAAACTGGGAGCCATCGTGTCGCCGCAAAGCTCCGTAATACCTTCCAGGCAATATCTTGATGATAAACTCAAACTCCTGGAGGAAGAATATGGCAATAAAGAAATAGAAAGACCGGATTATTGGGGTGGTTATATGGTAAGACCTTATTCCATCGAATTCTGGCAGGGGAGGCCTAATCGGCTTCACGATCGTATCCGATACACCTTAGAGGAAAATTACAACTGGAAAATGGAGCGTTTGGCTCCTTAGAAAAAATAAAATGAAGACACTTATACTCGTCAGGCACGGCAAATCTTCATGGGACTACAACGTTAGTGATAAAGACAGACCATTGAAGGAAAGAGGAATCAACGACGCACACTTGGTGGGAAGTAACTTTAAACCAAAAGCATCCGATCTCGAGGCAGCTTTTTCATCACCGGCTTGCCGGGCTTTACATACAGCGATGATCGTATTGCGTGAATTTGATTTTTCATTCGACCGTTTTCAGGTTACTAATCATTTATACGATTTCTCCGGTTCCGGGGTGGCAGATTTTGTTAGCAACCTCGATAACAAATTGAATAAGGTGATCATTTTTGGGCACAACTACGCTTTTACCAATATCGCCAATCAATGGGGTAGTGTGGCCATTGATAATGTGCCGACAGCCGGACTCGTACAAATTTCTTTCAATACAGATCGATGGGATTCCGTCAGCCGTGGCACTACGGACCACGTATTATTTCCAAAACAGTTGAGATAATGTCAAAACCTATGGCTGCTAAGCAGCGCAAACAATATATAAACCGGGAGATAAGCTGGTTGATGTTCAACGGGCGCGTGTTACAGGAATGTGCAGATATAGAAGTGCCGCTGTTAGAACGTCTGCGGTTCCTTGGTATTTTTTCGAACAACCTGGACGAATTTTTCAAGGTTCGCTACGCCACGGTTAAAAGGATCGTACTCGCAGGAAAAAAAGGTAAAAGCGCTCTGGGAGGTGAGAAAGCCAAGGACCTGCTTGCCCGGATCACGGAGATTGTTATCGAACAGCAGGCCAAAAGTCTGGCCTTTCTGAAAGACATTGAGAAAGAATTGGAGAATCACAATATTTTCATGATCGATGAGACTGAAGTAACAGAGAACCAGGCCAGTTTTCTAAAAGACTACTTTATACAACATGTGAGTCCACAGCTCATGTCGATTATCCTTAACGACTTGGCTCAATTCCCCATGTTAAAGGATACCGAGGCTTATCTCGCTGTGAAAATGGTCCTCAAAAATGAGGAAGATGAAAAGGCGAATGGTCTCCGATATGCGCTGATCGAAATTCCCAAAGGAGTAGAGAGGTTTGTGGTTTTGCCCAGGGAAGGCGACAAGCAATTCATTATGATCTTAGATGACCTCATCCGTTATTGCCTGCAGAACATTTTCTCCATGTTTGAATTCCACTCAATTTCTGCACATATGATCAAAATTACCAGAGATGCGGAGCTGGACATTGACAACGATCTCAGCAAAACGTTCATTGAAAAGATCTCGTCCAGTGTGGAGGGGCGTAAAATTAGCGACCCGGTTCGTTTTGTCTATGACAAAAATATTGAGGAGGATACGCTTCAATTTCTTAAGGAAAAAATGCGAATTCAGGATACAGACAGTGTAATCCCAGGTGGTAAATACCACAATCGCAGGGATTATATGGGCTTCCCGAACCTTGGGAGAAAGGAACTTATTTATGAAAAAATTACACCCTTACCAATCAAGGGCTTAAGCCTGGCAGGAAGTCTGCTGGAAAGAATTTCTCAAAAGGATTACTTGATGTATGCGCCCTACCACACCTTTGCATATATAATTAAGTTTTTGCGCGAAGCGGCTCTTGATCCAAAGGTACGCAGCATTAAAATTACTGTGTACCGGCTGGCTAAAAACTCCCAGGTAGCCGCATCGCTGATCCAGGCTGTAAAGAATGGGAAAAGGGTGACTATGCAGATCGAATTACGCGCCAGGTTCGATGAGCAGGCAAATATAGAGTACGCAGAGGAGCTTCAATCCGAGGGAGTAAAATTGATTTTTGGTGTTCCCGGCCTAAAAGTACACAGTAAAATATGTGTAGTGGAGAGGCAAGAGGGTGATGAGACAAAGCGATATGGGTTTATCAGTACCGGAAATTTTAATGAATCTACAGCGAAGATTTATACAGACTATACCCTGTTTACTGCCAATCAGGCATTATTGAAAGAGTTGAAAATAGTTTTTGACTTTTTCGAAACAACCTATAAAATATATAAGTACAAACATCTTATCGTTTCACCGCATTATACAACCAATGCGTTTATTTATTTGATTGACCAGGAAATTGAAAATGCCCGGCTCGGTAAGGAGGCATACATGAAAATTAAAATGAACAGTATAACCTCCTATAAAATGGTCGACAAACTCTATGAGGCCAGCAGGGCAGGTGTCAGAATACAAATGATTATACGGGGAGTGTGTTGCCTGATTCCGGGAATAGAAGATATGAGTGAAAATATTGAAGCGATCAGTGTTGTTGATAAATTCCTCGAGCACCCCAGACTTTTTATTTTTGGTAATGGGGGTGAACCCAAAGTCTATATTTCATCAGCGGACTGGATGACCCGAAATCTTGACAATCGCGTCGAGGTAGGATGTCCTATTTACGAT